>NZ_JAPVZL010000004.1:0-185254 GCF_041432365.1 Streptococcus sp. 20925_1_69 | reverse complement strand
GAGATACTGAAAACCATGAAATCAACATTACTGAAAGCGATGTTTGCATAATAGAAAGGATACAAAATTCGTATGAGTACTGCAAATGATATTACAACAAAACTTTGGGCAATGGCCAATAAACTACGTGGGACGATGGACGCTAGTGAGTATAAAAATTATATCCTTCCTTTTATGTTCTATCGTTATCTATCTGAAAACCAAGATGTCTATTTGGCTCAAAATGGTCTGGAAGAGTTTTACGATGTGACAGACGAAGAAGAGCAAGAAGACTACTTAGAAGATATTAGTAGTAATCTTGGTTATGCGATTAAGCCAGAGTATACCTGGGGGCGTTTGGTAGCGAAAATCGAAAACCATCGGATCAAGGCGAGCGATTTCCAAGATATGTTTGACTCTTTTGAGACACAAGCTAAGCGTAATTCTATGGCTGAGCAAGACTTTGCAAATGTCTTTTCAGATATCAATCTTGGGGATACCCGATTGGGTTCGAGTACTAACGAGCGCGCCAAGGCACTTAACGACATTGTTCTCATGATTCATGAGTTTAGCTTCAAGGATGAGTCTGGACGCGATATTTTGGGAGATGTGTATGAATATCTTATCGGTCAATTTGCGGCTAATGCTGGGAAAAAAGGCGGTGAGTTTTATACGCCGCATGAGGTTAGTCAGATCTTGGCAAAACTTGTCACAGTGGATGCGAAGGAAAATGACGATCAGTTTCGAGTGTATGATCCTACTATGGGTTCAGGTTCCTTACTTTTAACAGTGCAAAAAGAATTGCCAGAAGGGGAGCGTGAAGGTAGTGTTGATTTTTACGGTCAAGAACTCAATACTACGACCTATAACCTTGCGCGTATGAATCTTATGATGCATGGTGTTAACTATCGCAATATGAATCTCAAACGGGGAGATACACTAGATACGGATTGGCCTTTTGCTGAAAAAGATGGTATTCAACTTCCACTGAAGTTTGACGCTGTTGTAGCTAATCCACCATATTCGCAAAAGTGGGAGATTAAGAGTATCGATCGTTCCAAAGATTCACGTTTCAAGTTTGGTGTTGCTCCTGCTTCTAAGGCGGATTACGCTTTTATCTTGCATGGCCTTTACCATTTGGAAAGTAGTGGAACGATGGCAATTGTACTTCCGCACGGTGTTCTCTTTAGGGGAGCAGCTGAAGGGAAGATTCGCCAAAAGATTATTGATGAGAATCTTCTCCACGCTGTTATCGGTCTACCTGCCAATCTATTCTATGGGACAAGTATTCCGACTTGTGTGCTTGTTTTTAAAGGTCGTAAAGCACGTGGTAAGTGCTCTGATGTTTTGTTTATCGATGCGTCCAGTGATTTTGAAAAAGGAAAAAATCAAAACAAACTGACAGAAGATAACATAACTAAAATCATTGAGACTTATCATGAACGTGAACATGTCGATAAGTATGCTCATGTGGCTAGTCTTGAGGAAATCAAGGAGAACGACTATAATCTTAATATTCCCCGTTATGTAGATACTTTTGAAGAGGAAGAAGTAGTTCCTTTGTCAGAAGTTGCACAAGAATTAACCCAAGTCCGAGCTGAAATAGAAGCAACCTCAGCTAGTCTCTTTAAACTTTTAGGAGAACTGGAAGGAACAACTGAGGAAGCAAAAAACGAACTAACAAAGTTTGTAGAGCTCCTCAAAGGGTAAAAAATGCTGAACTGCTTCCTATCGAAGCAGTTTTTTGCTGGAACCAAGGACAGATGAACGCTTGGGAACAGCGGAAGTTGGGGGAGATATCTGAGAAGGTTAAGGAAAAAAACTCTGATAATCTTTATAGTATTGTTTTGACTAACTCTGCTGAGTTCGGAATAATTCCACAGCGCGATTTTTTTGATAAGGACATAGCTAATGAAAAAAGTCTTAATGGATACTATATAGTTAAACAAGATGACTTTGTATACAATCCACGAATTTCAAATCATGCGCCTGTTGGACCTATAAAACGTAATCAGCTCAATGAAGTTGGAGTTATGTCGCCATTATATTACGTATTTAGAACTCATGATATCGAAAATTCTTATCTAGCTACATATTTCAATACAACGTATTGGCATAAATTTATGAAATTAAATGGTGATAGTGGTGCCAGAGCTGATAGATTTTCAATTAAAGATAGTCTTTTCATTGAGATGCCTATTCCTTGTCCCACTCTCCCCGAACAAACGGCCATCGGTTCCTTTTTCCAAGAGTTAGATCAGCTCATTACCCTTCAACAGCGTGAGTGATTCCTACTTAATTGAGACTAGATAGTGATCGCATAATCAAATCAATATCTTGGTTTTCAAGTTCTTGGATAATATGAAGGTATGTTTTTTGAGTAGTGGTCATACTAGCATGTCCTAGTCGTCTAGCAACACTAGCAATTGAAACACCAGCAAAAAGCAGAAGTGAAGCATGGGTATGCCGCAGACCGTGTAAAGTAATCACGGGAACTTTGGCTTCCTTACATCTCTTCTCTAAGATGTTGTTTATAGTAGAATTGTATATTTTCCCATGAACAAAAATAGGTTGTTCCAAAGGGAGATCACGCGTTAGTTCGGCAAATTGGATGACAGTTTGCCAATCTAATTGAATTTTTCGGACAGAAGAACGATTTTTCGTTGGTGCAAATTCTCCAGCTTCTTTATAATTCCAAGTTTTATTAATACTGAGTAGTTGATGAGGAAAGTCAAAGTCAGCTGGTGTGATGCCCAGAGCTTCAGAAAAACGAATTCCAGTCTTAGCTGTTAGTAATATGAGCCAATCCCAGTTGAGATGATTAGATAGCTTTAAATGAGTTAAGAGTGTATGAAGTTCAAACTGATTGAGGTATTTTGGCTTCTTTTCTCGAGGATTTTTTCCTTTAATAATGGCCTTGCGAGTAGGGTCGTGAGTGATTAACCCTTCGTCTACAGCATCCATAATCGCACTTTTAAGCTGATGGTGAAAATCCATTGTTGTGACACGTTCATGCTCTTTTGCGTAGTTATTGAGTAACTGTTGATAAACGATACGATTTACATCGCATAGTTTTAGATCAGGTGCTAGTTCTTGAAGCCAGTGCAGGGTCATATTGTATTTTTGTAAAGTTACATTTCGGATGGCTCCTTCTTTGTAAATGGCAATCCATTGTTTGTAGTAGGTGTGTAGGTAGTCGTTTGGAGTTATTTTAGCTAACATTTGGAAATTCCTTTCTAATAGGTTGGTGTATACTAATGGCTCGCCTCATTAGCATCATACTACTTTTATCAGCTATTTAAAAATATGATTGTGGAGGGATATCAAAAAACTCACAAGCAAGTTTCGCTCAGAATCTTGTTTGTGAGTTTTTCTTATTTATTAGTGGTACTCTCTCTCAATGTCAGTCTGGTTCCCAGCATAGTAAGGCTAGGGATTTTGCGACCGTGGAGTACTTCCTTATTAAGAATATCCATGCCTGCTCTGCCCATTTCTTCGGTATAGACGGTGATGCTGGAGAGGGGAGGATAGACTTGCTTGGTCAGGCTAGTATCGTTAAAGGAAATGAGGCTGACGCGGTCTGGCAGGCTGATTCCAGCTTCTTGGAGGGCACGGAGAGCACCGATAGCTAAACTATCGCTGGCTGCAAAAAATGCTGGCGGGAGTTGGTCTCCCAAGAACTGAATGGCCTCCTTCATCAAGTCATAGCCAGACTGGGCAGTAAAGCTTCCTTGAAAGACTAATTCATCATGATAGATTCCCTTCGCTTGACTGTAGTTTCTGAAATTTTCCAGCCGCTTGTCCTCAATGATTTCTTCTTGGTCGGTTGTTTCTTCAAGACCTGTTAGAATCCCAATGCGATTCACCCCTTGGCTGAGAAAATAATCGACAACCTGTTTCATAGCAGTGTAAAAGTCCGTGATAATGCAGGTATGTCCTAGCGAAAGAGTATCACTGTCTAGAAAGACAAGAGGCTTTTGGTATTCTTCAAAGGCAGAAATCTGAGCTCGACTAAACTTTCCGATGCAGAGAATCCCGATGACTTCCTCGCTTAGGGTAAAAGGATGGTCATTAAAATAGCGCAAGATATCGTAGTCCAACTCTTGGGCTCTTTTTTCTATGCCTAGGCGAATCTGGTAGTAGTAGAGGTCGTCCAGCTCCCCTTGTTCACTGACCCATTGGATAATAGCAATCTTTTGCTTGGGCTTGTGGGACTCGCCTGTCTTGAGGTGCTTAGTATAGCCCAACTCTTCAGCAACAGTTAAAATACGGTGTCTGGTTTCTTCTGTAACAGATAGGCTCTGGTCGCGGTTGAGGACACGGGATACGGTCGCGATAGAGACAGAGGCTAGCTGTGCAATGTCTTTTAAGGTAGCCATAAATCCTCCTTGATTAGGTTAGTATATCATATTTTTCTGCTTTTTACCGATAGTTTAGTAAAAGTTTAGTAAAAAGGATTGACCTTGGAAAATCCCTTGGATACAATAGAAGAAAACGATTACACGTTAAGGCGGCTTAACGGACAGTAAAAGGAGAAATCATATGACACAACATCTTACTGCTGAAGCTCTTCGCAAAGACTTTCTTGCCGTTTTTGGTCAAGAAGCAGACCAAACTTTTTTTTCACCAGGTCGTATTAATTTGATTGGTGAACACACAGATTACAACGGTGGGCACGTTTTTCCAGCTGCTATTTCCTTGGGAACTTATGGGGCTGCTCGCAAACGTGATGACCAAGTCTTGCGTTTCTACTCAGCTAACTTTGAGGACAAGGGTATTATCGAAGTGCCTCTCGCTGACCTCAAGTTTGAAAAAGAGCATAACTGGACCAATTATCCAAAAGGAGTTCTTCATTTCTTGCAAGAAGCTGGGCATGTGATTGACAAAGGGTTTGATTTTTATGTTTATGGGAATATCCCAAATGGTGCTGGTTTGTCTTCTTCAGCATCTTTGGAACTTTTGACAGGGGTTGTGGCAGAGCATCTCTTTGATTTAAAATTAGAGCGTCTCGATTTGGTTAAAATCGGAAAACAAACAGAAAATAGCTTTATCGGAGTAAATTCTGGCATTATGGACCAGTTTGCTATCGGTATGGGGGCTGACCAACGTGCTATTTACCTAGATACTAACACTTTAGAGTATGATTTGGTGCCACTTGATTTGAAGGACAATGTTGTTGTTATCATGAACACTAATAAACGCCGTGAATTGGCGGACTCTAAATACAATGAACGTCGTGCTGAGTGTGAAAAAGCAGTGGAAGAATTGCAAGCAGCTTTAGATATTCAGACCTTGGGTGAATTGGATGAGTGGGCCTTTGACCAATACAGCTATCTGATTAAAGATGAAAATCGTTTGAAACGTGCTCGCCATGCTGTGCTTGAAAACCAACGTACCCTTAAAGCGCAAGCAGCCCTTCAAGCAGGAGATTTGAAAACATTTGGTCGTTTGATGAATGCGTCACACGTTTCTCTGGAGCATGATTATGAAGTAACTGGCTTGGAATTGGATACCCTTGTTCACACAGCTTGGGCACAAGAAGGAGTTCTCGGTGCTCGTATGACAGGGGCAGGTTTTGGTGGCTGTGCCATTGCCTTGGTGCAAAAAAATACTGTTGAGGCCTTTAAGGAAGCTGTTGGCAAACACTACGAAGAAGTAGTTGGCTACACTCCAAGTTTCTATATCGCTGAAGTTGCAGGTGGCACTCGCGTCCTTGACTAGTCAAAAGGAGGCTCTATAGTGACCTTAGTAGATAAATTTGTAACATATGTCATTTCTGAAAGTTCATATGAGGAAATGGATCGAATCTACCTGACCAATCGTGTCTTGGCACGAGTGGGAGCAGGTGTTTTGGAAGTTGAGACCAATCTGGATAAATTGATTGATCTCAAGGACCAGCTGGTTGAGGAAGCCGTTCGATTAGAGACGATTGAGGATAGTCAGACTGCGCGTGAAATCCTTGGTGCTGAATTGATGGACTTGGTGACCCCTTGTCCAAGTCAGGTCAATAGTGACTTTTGGGCAACCTATGCCCAGTCACCAGAGCAGGCGATTGCGGACTTCTACCAACTTAGCCAGAAGAATGACTACATCAAACTCAAGGCCATTGCTAAAAATATCGCTTATCGTGTTCCGTCTGGTTACGGAGAGCTTGAAATTACCATCAATCTCTCTAAGCCTGAAAAGGATCCGAAAGAGATTGCGGCAGCCAAGTTGGTGCAAGCTAGCAATTATCCTCAGTGTCAGCTTTGTCTAGAGAATGAAGGCTACCATGGTCGAGTTAACCACCCAGCTCGCAGCAACCACCGTATTATCCGTTTTGAAATGGCTGGTCAGGAGTGGGGCTTCCAGTATTCGCCCTATGCTTACTTTAATGAGCATTGTATTTTCTTAGATGGCCAGCATCGTCCCATGGCCATTAGTCGTCAGAGTTTTGAACGTCTGCTTGCTATCGTAGAGCAGTTTCCAGGATATTTTGCAGGCTCTAATGCCGACCTGCCGATTGTGGGTGGCTCTATTCTGACTCATGATCACTATCAGGGAGGCCGTCACGCATTTCCTATGGAATTGGCTCCCTTGCAAAAGACCTTTCGATTTGCAGGTTTTGAGCAGGTCGATGCTGGGATTGTCAAGTGGCCCATGTCAGTGTTGCGTTTGACTTCGGCTTCCAAAGAGGATTTGATCAACTTAGCTGACAAGATTTTGCAGGAATGGCGTCAGTATTCAGATCCTGCAGTGCAGATTTTGGCAGAGACTGATGGGACACCACACCATACCATCACACCCATTGCTCGTAAACGCAATGGACAATTTGAGTTGGACTTGGTTTTACGAGATAATCAAACATCACCAGAGCATCCTGATGGCATCTATCATCCCCACAAGGATGTCCAACATATCAAGAAGGAAAATATCGGCTTGATTGAGGTCATGGGCTTGGCAATCTTGCCACCACGTCTGAAAGAAGAAGTGGAGCAAGTCGCTAGCTATCTTGTAGGAGAAGCTGATACAGTTGTCGATTATCATCAAGGATGGGCAGACCAACTTAGAGCTCAATATCCAGACCTAACAGATAAAGAAAAAGCCCTTAAAATCGTCAAGGACTCTGTGGGTACTATCTTTGCACGTGTTATGGAGGATGCAGGAGTCTACAAGCAGACGGAACAAGGGCAGACAGCCTTTATGCGCTTTGTGGAACAGGTCGGAATTTTGCCAGACTAGGTGCTTTCTCCTTGCACAGTCCTATAAAAAGTAGTATCATAGTGTCGTTTGAAATATCAGGAGGAAACGATGAAAGATTTTCATTTTGACGCTATATCTGCCTTTGAAAATTACGAAATTGAACAAATGAGAGATGGTCACGTTGTGGTGACGACCAAAGTAGTGGACTCGTCGCTCAACTACTATGGCAATGCCCATGGTGGCTATCTTTTCACGCTCTGTGACCAAATCAGTGGTTTGGTGGTTATCTCGCTGGGGCTTGATGGGGTGACACTCCAATCCTCTATCAACTACCTTAAGGCAGGGAAACTCGACGACGTGTTGACCATTAAAGGAGAATGCGTCCATCAAGGTCGTACAACCTGTGTAGTGGATGTCGATATCACCAATCAAGAGGGCAGAAATGTCTGCAAGGCAACCTTTACCATGTTTGTTACAGGCCAGAGGTCAGAAGATAGACAGGTAAGGATATAAAGAAACAAAAAAGAGGCTTGCACCTCTTTTTCTTATTTCTTTTTATGATTTAATACGGCATTGAGGACAATGGCAAGTAGGCTGGCTACGACGATTCCGTTTGAGAAGAACATTTGGAAGGCTGTCGGCATGCTGACAAAGAGATTACTATTGTTGAGTCCGACACCTGCAGCGATGGAGACTGCTGCGATAAGGAAGTTGTGTTCATTGTTAGCAAAGTCAACACGAGCGAGGATTTGCATCCCTTGAATAGATACAAAACCAAACATCACCAGCATAGCACCACCGAGGACAGGGCTCGGAATGATTTGGGCAAGGGCGCCAAACTTAGGAAGGAGTCCAAGGAGAACCAGGAAACCAGCTGCGTAGTAGATTGGCAGGCGAGTCTTGATACCTGACAATTTAACCAAACCGACGTTTTGTGAAAATCCTGTGTAAGGGAAGGTGTTAAAGATTCCTCCGAGAAGTACGGCTAAACCTTCTGCACGGTAACCGTTGCGAAGGCGCGTGCTGTCGATTGGATCTTTCGTGATATCAGACAAGGCTAGGTAAACACCAGTCGACTCAACCATAGAAACCGTTGCGATGATACACATCATGACAATAGAGGAGATTTCAAAGGTTGGCATCCCAAAGTAGAGTGGAGTTGGGACATGGACTAGTGGTGCTGCAGCAACAGGAGAGAAGTCCACCAAGCCCATGGTAGCAGCAATGGCAGTTCCGACAACTAGACCAATCAAAATGGAGATAGACTTGATAAATCCTTTGGTAAAGATGTTGATCAAGAGGATAATCAGAACAGTGATAGCTGCAAGTAAGAGACTTTGAACAGTTGGCTCTGGAACGTTATTCCCCATATTTCCAATAGCGACCGGAATCAAGGTTAAACCAATCGTGGTAATAACAGAACCTGTTACGATAGATGGGAAGAGATTGGCCACTTTTGAGAAGATGCCTGAAACAAGAACCATGTAAATCCCTGATGCGATAAGGGCACCAAACATAGCACCACTACCATGGCTTTGCCCAATCATAATCAAGGGAGCTACCGACTGGAAGGCAACTCCAAGAACGACTGGGAGTCCAATCCCAAAGTATTTGTTGAGTTGGAGTTGGAGGAAGGTCGCCACTCCACACATGAAGATATCTGTAGAAATCAGGTAGGTCAACTGCTCAGCTGAATAGCCAAGGGCTGTCGCAATCATGATGGGAACCAGGATAGATCCTGAGTACATGGCTAGTAAGTGCTGCAAGCCAAGAATGGCTGCTTGCGAGTGTTTTTCTTGAGTTTGCATTAGAGATCTGCCTCCTTAAATACGACTTGACCATTTTCAAAACGATCCAAACGAGCCAGTGATAGGACAGGATAGCCTGCTTTTTCAAGCAAATCACGGCCATCTTGGAAGGATTTTTCAATCACGATACCGATGGCTTCGACTCTTGCACCTGCCTGTTCGATGATTTGAATCAAGCCTTTAGCCGCTTGGCCATTAGCAAGGAAATCGTCAATAATCAAAACCTTGTCCTCTGGTGAGAGGAATTTTCCAGCTATAGAAACGGTGCTGGTCACTTGCTTGGTAAAGGAGTAGACTTCGGCAGTTAAGATACCCTCGTTCATAGTGATGTTCTTAGCTTTTTTAGCGAAAATCATGGGCACATTCAAAGCTTCAGCTGTAAAAACGGCTGGAGCAATGCCTGACGCTTCAATGGTAACGACTTTGGTAATACCAGCAGTAGCGAATTTTTCCGCAAAAACCTTACCAATCTCTCGCATCAAGCTAAAGTCAACTTGGTGGGTTAAAAAGGAATCCACCTTGAGGATGTTATCACTCAAGATATGCCCATCCTTGAGGATGCGCTCTTCTAATAATTTCATAAGACCTCCTAAAGTCTAAAAGCCAGTTTACTTGTTGGTTAAATATTTCTATAGTGATCCAGTTTGCTAGTACTATATATTTGATAAAACTAGTACGAGCGAAGCGAGTCTTATCAAATATTTCCCGTTGTAGTGGTATCATAGACAATAATCTTGTTATTGTCTATGACGGGATTTTTGAGACTTTTGGCTCAAAAATTAGGGATGAAATTCCGAAGGAAGTTGCTCCCGTCCGCACTAATTAAGGGAAATATTAAAAATATTCAAAAAGGACCTACTTAATCTCTAAGCAAGTCCCTAAAATAGGCATGGCAAAAAAGACCATCCCCTCAAGCTAACTTACTTATTGTTAGGTGTTCCGGCACCTTGTAGAAACGTCGTGCCAATTCACGACATAAACAAGTAAAACGATATTCAATTTCAAATAGGCTTGCGCCAATGTTTTTATTTTACACTAAATAACTTTAGAAATCAAATATTTTGTCAGTGTTTGGAAATAAAAAACGAACAAATTGAAGAAAAACGGGGAGATTCTCAATTATAGACTAACATTTAGAAGTGTTTTCCATAAAAAAAAGCATATTATCAAGATTCTTTAAGACCTGACAATATGCCTTTTTTCAGTCTCTATTTTTCTACTCGCTAAATCTTAAAAAATAACCATCTGGATCCAAAACTGCAAATTCGTGAGGGTAAATAAAGCTATCTCCCACTCGAAATTCTCTTTTGGTCAGCGGACGATGAATAGGATAGTCAGCTTCCAGCAGTTTTTGGTGGAGCTGAGGAACATCTGCAATGCCAAAGGAAATATTGACACCGCGCCCGAAAGGATAGATTAGTTGGGCTAATTCTTCTGTGCTGCCTTCTTCTAGCATAAGTTGGCAGTCTTCAAGTGAGAGGAAGAGAAATTTCTCCTCTGGACGCTCGTATTCGACAGAAAATCCCAGCAAGTCGCAGTAGAAGTGGCGTGACTTTTCGAGGTCAGATACTACAAATTCAGGAATGACAGCTTGATAGTCCATTAGCTTTCTCCTTAGAGCTCAATCTCCATGACAATGGGTGTGTGGTCTTGGCGAGCACCTGAGTCAATCATGTCGGACTTGGTTACCTTGTCAGCGATGCGGTTACTTGTCAGCCAGTAGTCGATTCTCCAGCCTGTATTGTTGATTTTAGAAGTCTTGCTGCGTTGTGCCCACCAAGTGTAGCGTTCTGGAATATCGCCATGAATATGGCGGAAGGTGTCGGTAAATCCAGTTGCCAAGAGGTTGGTAAATCCAGCACGTTCCTCGTCGGTAAATCCAGGTGAACGGCGGTTGCTAGCAGGATTTGCAAGGTCGATTTCATTGTGGGCTACGTTGTAGTCACCGGTCGCAAGAACTGGTTTTTCTTTGTCTAGTTCAGCCAAGTACTCCGCATATTTGACATCCCAGACCTGGCGTTCTTCCAAGCGTTTGAGACCGTCGCCAGCGTTTGGAGTGTAAACTTGGGTCACGAAAAATTCATCAAATTCCAAGGTGATGATGCGGCCTTCCAAGTCCATGGTAGACGGAGCACCGATTTCTGGGAAGCTGATAGTTGGTGTAAGTTCTTTCTTATAGAGGAACATGGTTCCAGCATAGCCTTTACGGGCGGGCTCTTGGGAAGAGCGCCACGTGTTTTCGTAGCCTGGGAAGAGTTCTTCTAAAATTTCCAAGTGTTTCTTTGTAGGCCCTTTGGCAGAAAGCTTGGTTTCTTGGATAGCGATGATATCAGCATTTTCAGCGACCAAGGTTTGTAGGACTTCTTGGGACAATTTGGCACGAGCTGAGTCACTAGTTAGGGCAGCATTGAGGGAATCAATATTCCATGAGATAAGTTTCATAAAGTTACCTTTTTCATTCAGATTATAGATTTTATTATACCAAAAAAAGGTCTATTTCCCCAACGTATGGTTTGAAAAATCACTCTTTAGACTTTATCCTGAGAAAATAAAAATTCCCTAAACTATTTAGAAAAAAATCTAAATAGTTCTTGTATTTAGAATAGAAAGGTGTATAATGTTATTTAGAAAAACATCTAAATAGAAAGTGAAGTTATATATATGTCAAATAAGAGAACAATCCTTCTTTTTGTGGTCTTGGCCTATGCCCTTGCTTGGATAATATGGTTGGCACTATGGTTAAGTGGTGTTGGTCTAAATTCTCCATGGAGTCAACTTGCTAGTATTGTAGCTATGTGGATGCCTGCACTTGCAGTCTTTATTTTAGGGAAAATCACGAATCAACCTAGTGGAATCAAATCTAAATTAGTCGTGAATCTCAAGAGGAACTGGAGCTTTTACTTACTAGCTATCTGGTTACCAGCAGTCATCAGTTTTTTAGGAGCGGGACTTTATTTTCTTGTATTCCCTAGTAATTTCAGCCTTGGTTTTGAATCTATTCAAGCTATTTTACAAGAAAAAGGAGTCCTTCAATCAGCCATTCCCTTATCTTTCTTGGCTTTGATTCAAATCCTATCTAGTTTGACCTACGCTCCTTTTCTTAATAGTTTCTTTGCATTGGGAGAGGAAATTGGTTGGCGTGGCTATCTTTACCCAGTGCTAAGAGAACGCTTTTCACTAGTCCAGACTCATGTCTTACTTGCTCTCATTTGGAGTCTATGGCATTTACCAATCAATTTGCAAGGATATAATTATGGCCTTACTTATTTTGCTTATCCCGTTTTGGGAGTTGTTGCTATGTTTCTATCTTGTTTTAGCCTAGGAATATTGTTGAGCTGGTTGTTGGAAAAGACAGGTTCTATCTGGGCTTCTGCCCTATTTCATGGGGCAATCAATGCAACTGCAGGTCTTGGTTTACTCTTTCAATTACCAGGAGAAAAAATTTCAAGCCTCTTGATTTTAGGCCCATCACCGACAGGAATGCTATCAGTTCTACCTTGCTTAGTCCTATCCCTACTAATATTACAAAGGGAAAGGAGTCATTATGAGTTTTGCAAATAGCTTTAAAGCCTTATCTCATCCAGTTAGGAGAGAGATTTTGAATTTACTCAAAACAGGTAGATTACCTGCAGGAGAAATTGCCAGTCAATTCGAGTTGACTAGTGCAACTATTTCACATCATCTCACGATTTTGAAAGCAGCGGATTTGATTCATGAAATGAAAGAAAAAAACTTTATTTATTATGAGTTAAACACATCGGTTTTAGAGGATATAATGGTTTGGTTAGCAGATCTGAAAGGAGATCATTTTGATGAAGATAAAAATCAATAAGAAATTGGTATTATTTACGAGCATTCTCATCCTACTACCTTCCCTTGTAGGTTGTGTTTTCTGGAATCAATTACCAGAGGAGATACCCACTCATTTTAATCTACTGGGTCAAGCAGATGGCTACAATCATAAAGTGTTTGCTATCTTTGGATTGCCTGCTCTCATGCTTTTGATGCATTGGTTGCTTCTATTTTTAATGATTAAGGATCCTAAATCTAGCAATATCAGTTCAAAAATACAAGTTTTGATTTACTGGATTATTCCTTTTGTATCTTGTCTATCAATGATTTCTATATACGGAGAATCTTTGGGTTATTCCATGATGAGTGGGCTACTAGCTCAGATTTTTATGGGAGTCGTGATGATCGTAATTGGAAATTATCTACCAAAAACACACCGAAATTATATAATCGGTATTCGACTTCCGTGGACCTTGGAGAGTGATAAAAACTGGAGAAAAACACATCGATTAGCTGG
The DNA here is from genome assembly GCF_041432365.1 of Streptococcus sp. 20925_1_69. GTDB lineage: Bacteria > Bacillota > Bacilli > Lactobacillales > Streptococcaceae > Streptococcus. Next base: position 171,976 of record NZ_JAPVZL010000004.1, on the reverse strand, counting down.
AAAAATTTGGGTATTAGGAGGATTGTTATTGTTTCTAAATTCCTTTGTGCAACTGTATGTTTACTGGGTATTCTTCTTGACACTTTTCTTTGTAGTGATAATTCCTAGTGTCTATTCTTATCAATTATCAAAATTAGAATCTTGAAACAGGTATTTGAGTCATTAGTTAGAGAAGTTGGTCTGATAAGTCTATTTCCCCAACGTATGGCTTGAAAAATCACTCTCTTTCGTTTATAATGAAGAATGATTTTATGAAAGGGAGTGAAAATAAATGAAATTTTACTCATATGACTATGTACTTAGCCAAATCAGTCAGCAAAATGGCATCATGATTGGCTTTGGGATTGTGCTCCTAGCTATCACAGGATTTTTTGCTTTTAAGGCTTATCGTGATAAAAAGGGAACTAAGTTTCGTGAATTGGTCATGATTTTGGCCTTGACTTTGGTAGCCATGCTTTTGGTAACAATCTCAAAATACCAGACCAATCAAGCCTCTAACAATCAATTTCAAACTTCCCTTCATTTCATAGAGGTCATTTCTAAAGACTTGGGAGTGGATAAATCAGAAGTTTATGTCAATACTTCAGCTGCCACTGATGGAGCACTTATCAAGGTAGGTTCAAATTTCTATCGTGCCATGAACGGGAGCCAACCAGACAAGTATCTTTTAGAGAAATTAGAATTGCATCAAACAGACGCTATTGAATTGGTGGAGGTAAACAAATGACACTCAACTACATGGAAATTTTAATCAAACTGGCCTTGGGTCTTTTCTCGCTTGTTTTTGTTATCAATGTGACAGGAAAGGGGAACCTAGCACCTAACTCTGCGACAGACCAAATTCAGAACTATGTTCTTGGTGGTATCATCGGTGGGGTAATTTACAATAGTTCTATCAGCATTCTCCAGTATGCAGTGATTTTGATGATGTGGACGATTTTGGTTTTGACCCTCAAGTGGCTTAATAACAATGTTCGTTTTGTCAAACGCTTGATTGATGGGAAACCAACTCTCCTCATCAAAAATGGGCAGATTGACCCAGAAGCCTGTCGTTCAGTTGGTTTGTCTGCGGCAGATGTTGCTCTCAAACTTCGTAGCCAAGGAATTTTCCAGATGAAGCAAGTTAAACGAGCTGTGCAAGAGCAAAATGGCCAACTCATCGTGGTCCAAATGGGAGATGAAAATCCTAAGTATCCAGTTGTGACTGACGGTGTGATCCAAGTAGATGTTTTGGAATCGATTGGTCGTAGCGAAGAGTGGTTGCTTGATAACCTCAACAAGCAAGGACATGACAATGTAGCTAATATCTTTATCGCTGAGTATGACAAGGGTGCCGTTACAGTCGTAACCTATGAATAAGAAAAACCTGGGGTCTTGGCCTCAGGTTTCTATTTGCAATCAGAAAGGGATTTTATGTCCATTATTCAAAAACTTTGGTGGTTTTTCAAGTTAGAAAAACGCCGTTATTTAGTCGGGATTGTGGCCCTGGTCTTGGTTTCCGTCCTCAATCTCATTCCACCTATGGTTATGGGGCGGGTCATTGATGCTATCACATCGGGGCAATTAACCCAGCAGGACCTCCTTCTTGACCTATTTTACTTGCTTCTTGCTGCCTTTGGCATGTACTATCTGCGCTATGTTTGGCGTATGTATATCCTTGGGACTTCCTACCGTTTGGGACAGATTATGCGGTCTCGCTTATTTGAGCATTTCACAAAAATGTCTCCAGCCTTTTATCAGACCTATCGGACGGGGGACCTGATGGCGCACGCAACCAATGATATCAATGCCCTAACGCGTTTAGCAGGTGGCGGTGTCATGTCTGCGGTGGATGCTTCTATCACGGCTTTAGTGACCTTGCTGACCATGCTTTTTAGCATTTCTTGGCAGATGACTCTAGTTGCCATTCTTCCCTTGCCTTTTATGGCTTATGCGACCAGTCGTCTAGGGAGAAAGACCCATAAGGCCTTTGGTGAGTCACAGGCAGCCTTTTCCGAACTCAATAACAAGGTACAGGAGTCTGTATCAGGTATCAAGGTGACCAAGTCTTTCGGTTACCAGGCGGACGAGCTCAAGTCTTTCCAGGCAGTTAATGAATTGACCTTTCAAAAGAATCTACAAACCATGAAATACGATAGCCTTTTTGACCCTATGGTTCTCTTGTTTGTTGGTTCCTCCTATGTTTTAACGCTCTTGGTCGGTTCCTTGATGGTTCAGGAGGGGCAGATAACGGTTGGGAATCTGGTCACCTTTATCAGCTATTTGGATATGCTGGTCTGGCCTCTTATGGCTATTGGTTTCCTCTTTAATATCACTCAGCGAGGCAAGGTTTCTTACCAGCGGATTGATAATCTTTTGTCTCAGGAATCGCCTGTACAAGACCCGGAGTTACCTTTAAATGGTATTGAAAATGGACGCTTAGAGTACGATATTGACAGCTTTGCCTTTGGAAATGAGGAAACACTGACAAATGTTCACTTTAGTTTGGAAAAAGGGCAAACTCTGGGCTTGGTTGGTCAGACAGGTTCTGGAAAAACGTCTCTAATCAAACTGCTCTTGCGTGAATACGATGTGGATAAGGGAGCCATTTATCTAAACGGTCACGATATTCGTGACTATCGTCTGACAGACCTTCGCAGTCTCATGGGCTATGTCCCTCAGGACCAGTTCCTCTTTGCGACTTCGATCTTAGACAATATCCGTTTTGGTAATCCTAATTTGTCGCTTGCAGCAGTCGAGGAAGCCACTAAACTAGCCCAAGTCTACCAAGACATTGTAGCCATGCCTCAGGGATTTGATACGTTGATTGGTGAAAAGGGAGTTAGTCTCTCAGGTGGTCAAAAGCAACGTCTGGCCATGAGTCGAGCTATGATTTTAGACCCAGATATCTTGATTTTAGATGATTCCTTGTCTGCTGTGGATGCCAAGACAGAGTATGCGATTATTGATAATCTTAAGGAAACGCGAAAGGACAAGACAACCATCATCACGGCCCATCGCCTCAGTGCGGTTGTTCATGCAGATCTAATCTTGGTTCTGCAAAATGGTCAAATTATTGAACAGGGGACACACGAAACCTTGCTAGCCCTGGATGGCTGGTATGCCCAAACCTACCAGTCTCAGCAATTGGAAATGAAAGGAGAAGAAGATGCAGAATAAACAAGAACAATGGGCTGTATTGAAGCGCTTGATGTCCTATCTAAAGCCCTATGGACTCCTGACCTTTTTGGCACTCAGTTTTCTCCTAGCGACGACGGTCATTAAAAGTGTCATTCCCCTTGTGGCTTCCCACTTTATCGACCAGTATCTCAGCAATCTCAACCAACTCGCTGTGACAGTTTTGCTGATCTACTATGGTCTCTATATCCTACAAACTCTGGTACAGTATGTCGGTAATCTTCTCTTTGCACGGGTGTCATACAGTATTGTTAGAGATATTCGTCGGGATTCCTTTGCCAATATGGAAAAACTGGGTATGTCTTACTTTGATAAGACGCCAGCAGGCTCCATCGTCTCTCGCTTGACAAATGATACCGAAACCATCAGTGATATGTTTTCTGGGATTTTATCCAGCTTTATCTCAGCAGTTTTCATCTTTCTGACAACCCTTTATACCATGTTGGTATTGGATTTTCGTTTAACAGCATTAGTCTTGCTCTTTCTCCCCTTGATTTTCCTTTTGGTCAATCTCTATCGGAAAAAATCCGTCAAGATTATTGAAAAAACTAGAAGTCTCTTGTCAGATATAAATAGCAAGCTGGCTGAAAACATCGAGGGAATCAGAATAATCCAGGCCTTTAATCAAGAGAAGCGCCTGCAAGCAGAATTTGATGAGATTAACCAAGAACACTTGGTCTATGCCAACCGTTCTGTAGCCTTGGATGCCCTCTTTTTGCGCCCTGCTATGAGTTTGCTGAAACTTCTAGGCTACGCTGTCTTGATGGCCTATTTTGGCTATCGTGGACTTTATCTGGGAATAACTGCCGGAACTATGTATGCCTTTATCCAGTATATCAATCGTCTCTTTGATCCCCTGATTGAGGTAACGCAAAACTTTTCGACCCTTCAAACTTCCATGGTGTCTGCAGGTCGTGTATTTGCTCTGATAGACGAGAGGGCCTATGAACCTCTTCAAAAAGATGGGCAAGCCAAAATCAAAGAAGGCAATATTCGGTTTGAACATGTGTACTTCTCATATGATGGAAAACATCCGATTCTGGATGATATTTCCTTCTCCGTTAACAAGGGTGAAACCATTGCCTTTGTAGGTCATACAGGTTCAGGGAAATCCTCGATTATCAATATCCTCATGCGCTTTTATGAATTTCAATCAGGGAGAGTTCTCTTGGATGATGTGGATATCCGGGACTACAGTCAGGAAGAGTTGAGAAAAAACATCGGTCTGGTCTTGCAGGATCCCTTCCTCTATCATGGAACAATCAAGTCCAATATCGCCATGTACCAAGAGATCAGTGATGAGCAGGTCCAGGCTGCAGCTGCCTTCGTGGATGCAGATTCCTTTATTCAGGAACTTCCTTTGGGCTATGATTCCCCTGTTTCCGAGCGTGGTTCTAGTTTTTCAACTGGACAGCGCCAGCTTCTTGCCTTTGCTAGAACAGTCGCCAGTCAGCCTAAAATCCTGATTTTGGATGAAGCGACAGCCAATATTGACTCTGAAACAGAGACCTTGGTTCAACAGTCTCTGGCTAAGATGAGAAAAGGGCGGACAACCATTGCCATCGCTCATCGCCTTTCTACCATTCAAGATGCCAACTGTATCTATGTCTTGGACAAGGGGCGCATCATTGAAAGTGGAACCCATGAGGAACTCTTAGCTCTGGAGGGAACCTATCACAAGATGTATCGTTTGCAGGCAGGGGCCATGTCCTAATACTTTTTAGTATAAGAAGGAAATCCTTCAAATTACAGATTTCTTTCACCGCCTTTTCCATTTTGTGGTATAATGAAAAATGTTGACAAATAGTATAATAAAAACAAAGGAGAAACAGCATGCTGAAATGGGAAGACTTGCCCGTGGAAATGAAATCAAGCGAGGTTGAGTCTTACTACCAGCTTGTCTCTAAAAGGAAGGGTTCGCTGATTTTCAAGCGTTGCTTGGACTGGGTTCTAGCCGTAATCTTGCTGATTCTGACCTCTCCCATCTTTCTCATCTTGAGCATTTGGATCAAGTTGGATAGCAAGGGGCCAGTGATTTACAAGCAAGAGCGCGTGACCCAGTACAATCGACCTTTCAAGATTTGGAAGTTCCGTACCATGGTGACGGATGCAGACAAAAAAGGAAGTTTGGTGACTTCTGCTAACGATAGTCGCATTACCAAGGTTGGCAATTTTATCCGCCGTGTGCGTTTGGACGAACTGCCTCAGTTGGTCAATGTTCTTAAAGGTGAGATGTCCTTTGTAGGGACGCGTCCTGAAGTGCCACGCTACACAGAGCAGTATAGCCCTGAAATGATGGCAACCTTGCTTTTGCCAGCAGGGATTACCTCTCCAGCTAGCATTCACTACAAGAATGAGGACACTATTATCAGTCAAATGACGGAGAAAGGTTTGTCGGTTGACCAAGCCTATGTAGAGCATGTTCTTCCTGAAAAGATGCGCTATAACCTCGCCTATCTCCGAGAGTTTAGTTTCCTTGGAGACATCAAAATCATGTTTCAAACCGTGTTTGAAGTGCTAAAATAAAGTAGTCATGAGAAAATGAGTACAGATAAAAGGAGCAAATCAATGCCAAATTACAATATTCCATTTTCACCACCCGATATTACGGAAGCAGAAATTGCTGAAGTAGCGGATACCCTGCGTTCTGGTTGGATCACAACAGGTCCTAAGACAAAAGAACTAGAGCGTCGCTTGTCTCAATACACACAGACGCCCAAGACTGTCTGTCTTAACTCTGCGACTGCCGCGCTTGAGTTGATTTTGCGTGTGCTTGAAGTGGGACCTGGTGACGAAGTCATCGTTCCAGCCATGACCTATACAGCTTCATGTAGTGTCATCACTCACGTAGGAGCAACCCCTGTCATGGTGGATATCCAAGCAGATACGTTTGAGATGGATTATGACTTACTGGAGCAAGCTATCACTGAGAAAACTAAGGTGATCATCCCAGTAGAGCTCGCAGGGATTGTTTGCGACTATGACCGTTTGTTCCAAGTTGTGGAGAAAAAACGTGATCTCTTTACTGCGTCAAGCAAGTGGCAAAAAGCCTTTAACCGTATTGTGATTGTTTCTGATAGTGCCCATGCTTTGGGATCTACTTATAAAGGGAAACCAGCTGGTTCTATCGCTGACTTTACTTCCTTCTCATTCCATGCCGTTAAGAATTTTACAACTGCAGAGGGTGGAAGCGCAACTTGGAAGACCAATCCAGCGATTGACGACGAAGAGATGTACAAGGAATTCCAAATTCTTTCCCTTCATGGTCAAACTAAGGATGCCCTTGCCAAGATGCAACTGGGGTCATGGGAATACGATATCGTTACACCAGCCTACAAGTGCAACATGACTGATATCATGGCTTCACTTGGTTTGGTACAATTGGACCGCTATCCAAGTTTGTTGCAACGTCGTAAGGACATCGTGGACCGCTATGATCGTGGTTTTGCAGGTTCTCGTATCCATCCATTGGCACATAAGACTGATACTGTCGAATCTTCACGCCACCTCTACATCACCCATGTAGAAGGAGCGAGCTTAGAAGAACGCAATCTTATCATCCAAGAATTAGCCAAAGCAGGAATTGCAAGTAATGTCCACTACAAACCGCTTCCGCTCTTGACAGCCTATAAGAATCTTGGCTTTGATATGGCCAACTATCCTAAGGCTTATGCTTTCTTTGAAAATGAAATTACGCTTCCGCTTCACACTAAATTAAGCGATGAAGAAGTGGACTATATCATTGAGACTTTCAAAACAGTTTCTGAAAAAGTGCTAACTTTATCAAAAAAATTGTAAAAAAGTCTTGACAAAGAAAAAGTAAAGTATTAAAATAATTTCAACAAATCAGAAAAGTAACTATTTTTGATCTTCAGGGAGCCTGTGGTGATTGTGAACAGGTGGTTGGAAGTAGTGAAAGTGGGCTGATTTTAAAAATGAATTTGAAACAATGAAAATTCGGTGCGCACACCTTACAGTGCAACTTGTTGTTAGACAAGACAGAGATGTAAAGGGGAATAGTCCCTTTATAATTGAGGTGGCACCGCGTTACCAACGCCCTCACATGGAAGTAGATTCTGTGTGTGGGCTTTTTTCTATCCGTCGTTTTGTTTATCTTTTATTAGGGCGTTAAGTCGCTTTGATGAACTTGAGTTCTATCTGCAGCTCCTTGCCTACTACTAAAAGCAAACAAAAAGGCCGGATTAATATGGAAAGAGGAAAAATTTTATGACAACTAAAGGTTATTTTGGACAATTTGGTGGTAGTTTTGTACCGGAGCCGATTCAGGCTTTGTTGGATGAGTTGGAAGTGACATTTGAAAAGTACAAGGATGATCCAGAATTTTTGGTAGAATTTCGTCATTATTTGAAGGACTATTCAGGTCGCGAAACACCGCTCTATTTTGCAGAAAGTTTGACAGAGCACCTAGGTGGAGCTAAGATTTATCTCAAACGTGAAGACCTTAACCACCTTGGTTCTCACAAACTCAACAACGTTTTAGGACAAATTCTTTTGGCCAAACGCATGGGCAAAAAACGAGTAATCGCAGAAACAGGAGCTGGTCAGCACGGTGTTGCGACAGCAGCGGCTGCAGCTAAGTTTGGTATGGCTTGTGATGTCTACATGGGGGCAGAAGATGTGGAGCGTCAACGTCTCAATGTTTTCCGTATGGAGATGATGGGAGCAACTGTTCACGCAGTCGAAACGGGGACACGAACTCTTAAGGATGCGGTTGATGCAGCCTTTGGAGCATGGATGAATGACCTTGAAGCCTTCTACGTTTTGGGATCTGCTGTGGGGCCTCACCCTTATCCTACGATTGTCCATGAGTTTCAAAAGGTCATCAGTGAAGAATCTCGTCGTCAAATCTTCGAAAAAGAAGGACGCTTGCCAGACTACGTTATTGCCTGTGTAGGTGGCGGTTCCAATGCCATCGGTGCTTTTTCTCAGTATGTGGCTGATGAAGAAGTCAAATTGGTTGGGGTTGAAGCTGCTGGGCATGGACTTGATACAGACAAGCACGCAGCTACTATGACAAAAGGTAGCATCGGAATTGTCGACGGAATGAAGACCTATGCAGTCTTTAAGGAAGATGGAGAGCTAGCTCCAGTTTACTCTATCTCAGCTGGTTTGGACTATCCAGGTGTTGGCCCAGAACACGCCTACTTCAAAGACTCAGGTCGCGTGGAATATGTGGCTGCGACGGATGAAGAAGCTGTTCAGGCTCTCCTCCTTCTCAGCAAGACTGAAGGAATTATCCCAGCGATTGAAAGTTCGCACGCTATCGCAGAAGCAGTTAAACGTGCACCGAAACTAAGTAAAGACGACATTATCATCATCAATGTCTCTGGTCGTGGAGACAAGGACGTAGCTGCAATTGCAGACTATCTAGAAGCTAAAAAATAATAGATGGAAAAATTACAGTCTTTTCTCTCACAGAGAGCTTGTGGTTGCTGGAAACAAGCAGAGAAAGCTGTAAGGTTGGGTCCATCTGAAACGAGAGAAGAAAACATAATTCTCAAGGGAGTGCCCTTTATCGCACAGCCTGTTACAGGAGGTATCTGAGACAGGAATGAGAGATAGGAGAAATCCTATAATTGAGGTGGCACCGCGAATTTCGTCCTCACGCAAGTTATTTTGCGTGGGGATTTTTCATACAGTCACCACGGACTAGAAGTAGAACTGAAAGGGAAATTACAATGGAACGAATCATTCATGGAGATGTCTTATCACCAATCTTGGCTTATATGCGCTTAAAGGGGCAACACAAGGTTATTTTAGAGAGTATTCCGAGAGACAAGGAAACAGCTCGTTTTTCTATCCTAGCTTATAATCCAGTTTTTGAGATTAAGTTTGAAAATGGAGTTCTCTATCAAAATGGTCAAGTGATTGATCAGGATCCCTTGGATTTCCTATATGAAGTGACTCATAAGAGCCAGCATCATTCAGACCTACCTTTTGGTGGGGGAGCTATTGGCTTTGTCGGTTACGATATGATTTCGCTCTATGAAGAAATTGGTCAAATTCCTGAGGATACCATTGGGACACCAGACATGCATTTCTTTGTTTATGAGAGTTACATGGTTTTTGACCATAAGAAGGAAAAAATCCATGTCATTGAGGATGCTCTCTACAGCGAGCGCAGTCAAGAAGACTTAGAAAAAGCCTTGAATCAAGTGCTTGAGGAACTACGCATTCCTGCTCCAAATGAATTTGAAGATTTGGATTTATCACCACTTAACTTCAAACCGCACATTGCTCCTCAGAAGTTTGAGGAAATGGTGGAAACCGCTCGCGACTTGATTCGTAACGGGGATATGTTCCAATGTGTACTCAGTCAGCGCTTCTCAGCAGAAGTTACTGGAAATCCATTTGACTTCTACAGAAATCTCCGCGTGACCAACCCATCTAATTACCTCTATTTCTATGATTTTGGGGATTATCAAATCATCGGTGCCAGTCCAGAAAGTTTGGTTTCTGTAAAAAATGGTATCGTAACTACCAATCCGATTGCAGGTACGCGACCAAGAGGGGCTACGGATGAAGAGGATAAGGCCTTGGCGACAGACCTACTTTCGGATGAGAAGGAAACAGCAGAACATCGGATGTTAGTAGACTTGGGGCGTAACGATATTGGTCGCATCTCTGAAACAGCCAGTGTCCAAGTTACCAAGTATATGGAAGTGGAGCTCTTCCGCTATGTCATGCATTTGACCAGCGTGGTCAAGGGGCGTTTGCTTCCAGAATTAACTGCCATGGATGCCTTGAAATCAACACTTCCAGCTGGAACAGTTTCAGGAGCACCAAAGATTAGGGCTATGAGACGCATCTATGAATTGGAAACAGAAAAACGGGGCGTATACGCAGGAGCAATCGGCTACTTGTCTGCGACGGGTGATATGGATTTCGCCATTGCCATCCGAACTATGATTCTCAAAAATCAAACAGCCTATGTGCAGGCTGGGGCAGGGATTGTCTATGACTCTATCGCCCAAAACGAATACCAAGAAACCATTAACAAGGCTAAATCTATGACTAGAATTGGAGAACTAAGACCATGATTTTATTGATTGATAACTATGATTCTTTTACCTATAACTTGGCGCAATACATTGGGAATTTTGCAGAAGTGCAGGTCTTGAGAAATGATGATCCCAAGCTGTATGAAGAAGCTGAAAAAGCAGATGGTCTGGTCTTTTCTCCTGGTCCTGGTTGGCCAGTTGATGCTGGAAAGATGGAAGACATGATTCGTGACTTTGCTGGCAAGAAGCCGATTCTTGGGATTTGTTTGGGCCACCAAGCCATTGCAGAAGTCTTTGGTGGTAAGTTAGGTTTGGCTCCAAAAGTCATGCATGGGAAACAGAGCAATATCAGCTTTGAAGCGCCATCTGTTTTGTATCAAGGTATCGAGGATGGCCGTGCGGTCATGCGTTACCACAGTATCTTGATTGAAGAAATGCCAGAAGACTTTGAAGTGACAGCTCGTTCGACTGATGACCAAGCCATCATGGGGATTCAACATAAAAACCTACCGATTTATGGCTTCCAGTACCATCCAGAGAGTATCGGAACGCCAGATGGCTTGTCTTCTATTCGGAATTTTATCGAGAAGGTTGTAAAGTGAGGAAACTAGGATGAAAGAGATTATTGAAAAACTAGCAAAATTTGAAAATTTATCAGGTGTGGAAATGACGGATGTCATCGAGCGTATCGTAACTGGGCGTGTAACGGAGGCGCAGATTGCTTCTCTCCTCTTAGCTCTTAAGATGAAGGGAGAAACACCTGAAGAACGCACAGCCATTGCCCAAGTCATGAGAGGACATGCCCAACACATTCCAACTGAGATTCATGATGCCATGGACAACTGTGGTACAGGTGGAGACAAATCCTTCAGCTTTAACATTTCCACAACCTCAGCCTTTGTCTTGGCTGGTGGTGGTGTTCATATGGCCAAACACGGTAACCGCTCGATTTCTTCTAAATCTGGTTCTGCAGATGTCCTCGAAGCCTTGGGTATCAACCTAGATCTCAAACCAGCTGAACTAGGTAAGGTCTTTGATAAAACTGGAATCGTCTTTCTCTTTGCTAAAAATATGCACCCAGCAATGAAATACATCATGCCAGCTCGTTTGGAATTGGGAATTCCAACCATTATGAACTTGACTGGTCCCCTGATTCACCCAATGGCCTTGGAAACACAGCTTCTTGGAATTAGTCGTCCCGAACTTCTAGAAAGTACAGCTCAGGTTTTGAAAAATATGGGTCGCAAACGTGCCATCGTGGTTGCTGGGCCAGAAGGACTGGATGAAGCTGGTTTGAACGGAACAACCAAGATTGCTCTTCTTGAAAATGGCGAAATCACCTTGTCAAGCTTTACTCCAGAAGATTTGGGGATGGAAGGCTATGCTATCGAAGATATTCGTGGAGGAAATGCTCAGGAAAATGCAGAAATTTTGCTCAGCGTTCTTAAAAATGAACCAAGTCCATTCTTGGAAACGACAGTTTTAAATGCTGGTCTTGGTTTCTATGCTAATGGTAGGGTAGATAATATCAAGGATGGAGTTGCCTTAGCCCGTCAAGTGATTGCTAGTGGAAAGGCCCTTGAAAAACTCAGACTGTTACAGGAGTACCAAAAATGAGTCAGGAATTTTTAGCACGAATCTTGGAGCAGAAGGCGCGTGAGGTTGAGCAGATGGAGCTGGAGGAAATCCAGCCCCTGCGCCAGACCTATCGCTTGGCTGACTTTTTGAAGAATCATCAAGACCGTTTGCAAGTAATTGCTGAAGTTAAGAAAGCTAGCCCTAGTTTGGGAGATATCAATCTCGATGTGGATATTGTGCAACAGGCCCAGACTTATGAAGCGAACGGCGCAGTAATGATTTCGGTTTTGACAGATGAGGTTTTCTTTAAAGGGCATTTAGATTATCTGCGGGAGATTTCCAGTCAGGTAAACATTCCAACGTTGAACAAGGACTTTATCATTGATAAAAAGCAAATCATCCGTGCTCGCAATGCAGGTGCGACAGTCATCTTGCTCATTGTGGCAGCCTTGTCAGAAGAACGTCTTAAGGAACTTTATGACTACGCGACGGAACTTGGTCTGGAAGTTTTAGTGGAGACTCACAATCTAGCTGAACTAGAGGTGGCCCACAGACTTGGTGCGGAGATTATTGGGGTTAATAACCGCAACTTGACCACCTTTGAAGTCGACTTGCAGACCAGTGTAGACTTGGCTAAACACTTCAAAGATAATTGCTTGTATATTTCTGAATCGGCTATTTTCACAGGACAGGATGCGGAACGAGTAGCACCATACTTTAACGGAATTTTGGTGGGGACAGCTCTTATGCAGGCAGAAGATGTGGCCCAGAGAATCAAGGAGTTGCAGATTGACAAAGGTTAAAATTTGTGGACTATCGACCGAAGAAGCGGTGGAAACAGCCGTTTCAGCAGGAGCCGACTATATCGGTTTTGTCTTTGCACCTAGTAAAAGACAGGTGACCTTGGATCAGGCTGCTGAGCTGGCAAAACTTATTCCTGCAGATGTGAAAAAGGTTGGTGTATTTGTTTCACCAAGTCGGGCAGAATTGCTAGAAGCGATTGACAAAGTTGGCTTGGACTTGGTTCAAGTTCACGGTCAGGTGGCAGATGATTTATTTGAGAATTTGCCTTGTGCCAGTATTCAGGCTGTGCAGGTGGATGGAGAGGGACATGTACCCAATTCTCAGGCAGACTATCTACTCTTTGATGCCCCTGTGGCAGGAAGTGGCCAGACCTTTGACTGGGCTCAACTGGATACGACTGGATTAACTCAGCCCTTCTTTATCGCAGGTGGGCTTAATGAAGACAATGTAGTACAAGCAATTCAACACTTCACTCCCTATGCAGTAGATGTATCAAGTGGAGTGGAGACAGATGGACAAAAAGATCATGAAAAGATTAGAAGATTTATAGAGAGGGTAAAGAATGGCATATCAAGAACCAAATAAAGATGGATTTTACGGAAAATTCGGCGGACGTTTTGTCCCAGAAACATTGATGACAGCAGTTTTGGAGTTGGAGAAGTCCTACCGTGAAAGTCAGGCAGACCCAAGTTTCCAAGAGGAATTAAACCAACTCTTGCGCCAGTATGTGGGACGTGAAACTCCCCTTTACTACGCAAAAAACTTGACCCAGCATATCGGCGGAGCCAAGATTTATCTTAAACGGGAAGACCTCAACCATACAGGGGCTCACAAGATTAACAATGCCTTGGGACAAGTTCTTCTGGCTAAACGCATGGGTAAAAAGAAAATTATCGCGGAAACTGGTGCTGGTCAGCACGGTGTGGCAACTGCAACTGCTGCAGCCCTCTTTAACATGGAATGTACCATCTACATGGGTGAGGAAGATGTCAAACGCCAAGCCCTTAATGTCTTCCGAATGGAGCTTTTGGGAGCCAAGGTTGAGGCAGTGACAGACGGTTCGCGCGTGCTCAAGGATGCGGTCAATGCAGCTCTTCGTTCATGGGTAGCTAATATCGACGACACCCACTATATCCTTGGTTCTGCCTTGGGGCCTCATCCATTCCCAGAAATCGTTCGTGACTTCCAAAGTGTCATTGGTCGAGAAGCTAAACAACAGTACCGTGACTTGACAGGTCAAGATCTTCCAGATGCCCTAGTAGCCTGTGTTGGTGGTGGGTCGAATGCCATCGGTCTCTTCCATCCCTTTGTAGAAGATGAGTCAGTAGCCATGTATGGAGCTGAAGCAGCTGGACTTGGTGTAGACACAGAGCACCACGCAGCTACCTTGACCAAGGGGCGTCCTGGTGTTCTTCATGGTTCTCTCATGGATGTGCTCCAAGATGCCCATGGTCAAATTCTTGAAGCCTTCTCTATTTCAGCAGGTTTGGACTATCCTGGTATCGGTCCAGAACATTCTCACTACCACGATATTAAACGTGCCAGCTATGTTCCTGTGACAGACGAAGAAGCCTTGGAAGGATTCCAACTCTTGTCTCGCGTGGAAGGGATTATCCCAGCCTTGGAATCTAGCCATGCTATCGCCTTTGCGGTGAAATTAGCCAAAGAACTCGGTCCAGACAAATCCATGATAGTCTGTCTATCAGGTCGTGGGGACAAGGATGTAGTCCAAGTCAAAGACCGCTTGGAAGCAGATGAAGCAAAGAAGGGAGAAGCTCATGCCTAAGACACTAACAGAAAAATTAAATGCTATTAAAGCGACTGGAAAAGGAATTTTTGTTCCCTATATCATGGCTGGAGACCATGAGAAAGGTTTGGATGGACTCGCTGAAACAATCCACTTTTTAGAAGATTTGGGTGTCTCTGCAATTGAAGTGGGCATTCCCTTTTCAGACCCTGTTGCAGATGGACCTGTTATCGAAGAAGCTGGCTTGCGCAGTTTAGCCCACGGAACCTCTACCCAGGCTTTGGTTGAAACCTTGAAAACCATTCAAACAGAGGTTCCACTTGTCATCATGACCTACTTCAACCCCCTCTTTCAGTACGGTGTGGAGAACTTTGTCAAAGATCTGGCTGATACAGCGGTTAAGGGCTTGATTATTCCAGACCTGCCTCATGAGCATGCCAACTTTGTAGAACCATTTTTGGCAGATACAGACATTGCTTTGATTCCTTTAGTAAGCTTGACCACAGGGATTGAGCGTCAGAAAGAGTTGATTGAAGGAGTAGAAGGATTCGTCTATGCGGTTGCCATCAATGGGGTGACAGGGAAATCAGGCAATTACCGCGCAGACTTAGACAAGCACTTGGAGCACTTGCATCAAGTAGCTGACATCCCAGTCTTGACAGGATTTGGTGTGTCTAGTCAAGAAGACGTAGAACGCTTCAATGCGGTGTCAGATGGCGTTATCGTTGGTTCGAAAATTGTAAAAGCTCTCCACCAAGGAGAGCCGATTGAGGACTTTATCAAACAAGCAGTAGCTTACCAAAAATAATCACACAAGCAGCAAGTAAGAGGAAAGGCACGAAAGGAAGTCTTTCCTTTTTCTTTTGGAGGAGAAAGGCCAGGATGCCTGTTGCCGAAGCAAACTGAATCAAGATGAGCAATTCGGTTGCGCTAAAGATGAGAGAACAAGAAGCTAAAAAGAGAAAATCTCCTGCGCCCATGCGGATATCGATAAAATGAGCCAAAATTCCAAGGACAAGGAAGAAGACCATGACCAGATTCCAGCCAGAGCAGACCATTAGGAGTAGATGAAAGACAATCCAGACCAGTAAGGGATATTCTTGATGGTGAAAGTCGTAGATACCTAAGGTCAAACCAGCGGTGATTAGGACGACTTGCCCCAAGGAAAGCAATTCCCAAGACCAAGCCAGAAAGAGGAGTCCTAAGCCTAGTTCAAAGAGGGCATACCAGACAGGATATGTAGCCTTGCAGTAGCGACAGCGAAAGCGATTGAAGACCTGTGAGAGAATCGGAATCAAATCTAAGGGACGCAAGCGAGTCTGACAGGAATCGCAGTGACTGGCTGGGCTGATAATGGATTGCTCTGGAAAACGGTCAATAACCAAACCAAGAAAGGAAGCGAGAATGCTCCCGACAAGAAAAAAATAAAAATCAATCATACTTATTTATTCGTAAAAAATAGGAGAAGTAGTATAATGGAGAAACATAGACAAGATAGTGAGGTCAAGATGACAATTCGTTTTGAAGAAAATGTGAGCCCAGAAAACGCTCAACTCGTATGCCAATGGTCCAACTCCCTTGGCAAATCCTTTCAAGAACAATGGATGGGACCAATGATTTCTTTTCCCTTGACAATTCAGGTCTTGCAAGATTTGGAAGGAATCTTTTCTATCTTTGATGGACCAGAGTTTGTGGGGCTTATCCAGAAAATCAGGCTAGAAGACAGGAATCTTCATATTGGAAGATTTTGTATCAACCCCCAGAAGCAGAGGCAAGGCTTAGGTAGCAAGGCTGTAAGGAAATTTGTTAGTTTGGCCTTTGAAAAAGGAGATACAGATAGTATTTCTCTAAATGTCTTCGAGTCAAATCAAGCAGCCAAGCACCTCTATCAAAAAGAAGGATTTGAAATCGTTCAAACCATTGAAGCACCTGTACGAAAATACCTTATGAAAAAGTTTAGATAGAAAGCAAAAAGCCTTGGTTCCCAAAGCTTTTTTAATCTTATAAACTCATTAAAATAACTCCCAGTTAGATTTGGAATATTTTTTATTCTGTGTCATATAAAAATAAATAAAATGAATGGCTATAGCTAGAGCTAAAATGGTTGTTATACTCACTACTATTATAGGATTAGAAGCAAAGATTAAAGAGAGAATCAAGGCAGCCAGATAGAGTGTCGCTTGGACACAGTAGTAACTTTTCGAATAGCGAAGATAGTGTTTGTTATAGGGCCCATTTACTAGGACAGCAGCTTGAAAGAGGCCAAATCCGATATAAGAGAAGCTGGTTGCAAAGAGACGATTAGCTTCAGGATTCTGAAGAAAACTCATCGATACAGTCATCATCATAAGTCCAATGAAAATAGGATAGTGACTGTAAATTAGAAATAGTCCCTTTTGATTAGATTTTTCATCAATAGCATGGTCGAATTGACCAAAATAAAACAAGAACAGAGAAATCATAATAATGAAATAAAGAACCGAATAAATCGAGAAATTCTCGATTGTAAAGAAGTTAGCTAGCTCCATAATCATCTCTCCAAACGTAATAATGACAAGAAGGGAGATGCGCTCGATTAAATGGGGGAGAACTATCTGGAAATGATCATCTTTACTAATCGAGGTAATTGGCGTAATAAATGTTAGCAGAATACTAGCATAAAGGATATAGACTCCAATGTAAATAGGAAGAAGAGCTGCTAGATAGATTTCTAAACTTCGTAGACCTGTTATCCATAGAAAACCTTTGATACTTTCCCTATGAACATTATCGGTTGATTTTTTAAAAAACTCAACCAAATATTGAAAAAATAAGGTAAGGGTTAATGTACCAATAGCCCAACAGACATAATGAAAATATTGTTGCCAATCAGGTCCAATCATATTGGCTATAAAGAGTAAAAGTCCCATTTTGATAAACATGATTACCATGTTAAATAAAGAGTTCTTTCCATAGCGATTGGTATAAACGGTTTGAATCATCCATGAATCAGTGAGAAGCAAGACAGACATGAAAAAATCAAGGAAAGAATTCCAAGTCAAAATACCGTTATGAAGATGCTCAATTAAAGTAGTTACTTTTGAAATTGCAAAAACAAAAACTAGGTCATAAAAAAGTTCTGAAAATTCTACACGTTTATGTTTAATAAGAGTTGTCATTTTAAGACCTTTCTATTTTAGAAGTACAATTTATTATAACATAAAATGGTAATAAAAAAAAAGGAGATGCTTAAATAACTTCATGTGACGCGAATGAACTGCGCCACAAAAGTTAGGTTTTTTCTGTCTAACTTTTGGGGTGCAGTTCAGAAGGGGTGTTTTTTCTATCGTTTTTTAGTGCTAAGACTACACAAAAAAGCCTTGATTCCAAGGCTTTTTCCTGTTGATTTAGATGCCCCCTACAGGGATTTGGAAAGGACTTTCATATTGAGAGCAATTAAAAATATTGAAATATAAGTGATTTTAGGTATTTTCAATGTCATGATTTAAAAATGGGACAAAAGTGGGGCAAAAACCATACAGATTCTAAACTGTATGGTTCTTTTTTTATCTAACCAAGAAAGGTTAAAACTTATTAAAACAAATGCAATCAACTGTTGAAAACTTTTTAGTCCGTGTAATATAAAAACAAGTAAAAAGTTGAACTATAGGGAATATTGTGTCATAATAGGTAATAGATGAATAATTAATAGATTGGAAATAATGCTTTCTTACCTTAACAAGTTGAATTGGTTATACATTTTTTCGTCGCAATTGTGTCTATCTCTCGAGTTTAGCTAGTTTTTATAAGCTCTGGTTCCTAATCAATATAATAAATTTTAGAAGTGCATAAGACAAGATGGTGACATTACTACAGTCATTTCTAGTCACCATATGTTGCTGGCACAGGCTGTTTGTAGTGTTGGCTATTTACTAGTCAGTTTAATCGGAGTGTTTAATTTTTATTGTTGAAAGGTTTTTATATGGCGAAAATTCTATCTTTAGGTCTGACAGGTAAGAAATTACTTGCTCAGGGGTTCTTGTTTGTTCTGCTAGGTCTCATCTTGATGGTCACGGGGACTTGGTTGCCAGTAAAGGTTATTCGACTGGTTCTGTTTTTAGCTTGGATAGCAACGGTCTTAGATTTAGTATTACGTATTTTCAAAAAAAGTCAGTCAACGGACACCTTGGGAGTTGCACTGGTTAAATTGTTAGTGCTGGGATATTTGCTTGGCTCCAATCTTGCGACGGATGTGCCGATTTATATTTTGGCTCTTGTGATTGGAGTTTATCAGATTTTTCATGCTAGTATTAACCTTGTCACCTATGTTCTCTACCGCAAAAACAAAATTCGACCTCGTTTTCGTCTCTTACTAGATGGACTCGTACTAGTTTTTCTTGGTGGGACTAGTCTTTTGTCCTCTACAGGAAATTCTGTCTTTCAACTCTTTGTATTAGGGGCTTATTTTTTCCTTTATGGTGTGTCCAATATCCGTGATGGTTTCTTGTTTGAGGAGGAAATTGGGAAAAACCATCTCAAACGTCGCATTAGAATTAGCTTACCTATTGTCCTAGCCGCTCTCATCCCTGCAAGAACTTTAGCAAAAATTAACAAATTTATGCTGGAAAATGCTGATGAGGAAGAAGATATCCATCTTGGAATAGTGAAGTCTGGTAAGACAGCAGAGCTAGAAATTTTTGTTCATACAGCTGAGACCTCCCTGTTTTCAGCTATTGGTCATGTGGATATCTGCTATCAGGGCCGTGTTATTTCTTATGGCAACTATGATCCGTCTTCTGAGACCTTATTTGGCATGGTAGGAGATGGTGTCTTATATTTCTGTGATCGTGACAAGTACATTGACCTATGTAAACGTGAGAGTCAAAAAACGCTTTTTGGTTATGGGATAGATTTGACGCCTGAAATGGAAAAAGCAGTTCAGAAAAAGTTGGCTGAATTGAAACAACTGACGATTCCATGGGAGCCAAGTGCAGATAAAATCATGACAGGTGATGGTAAGGAAGACTACACCTACGCTTATAAAATCAGACATGAGACAGATGGGGAACTTTATAAATTTATCAAATCTAAGTTTAAATCCTACTTTGTCTTATCTACAAACTGTGTGCTCTTGGCTGATACCATAGTCGGTCAGGCTGGCACCGATATCCTCTCACCCAAAGGATTTATCGCTCCAGGAACTTACCAAGCCTACCTTAATCGAGAGTTTGAAAAACCAAATAGTATAGTCGTATCTAAACATGTTTATTAAGGAGAATTTATGAACTTAGTAAAAAAATACACCCCGTTAATACTTTTTATAGGGCTGGTTGCTCTTGTAATTCTGAATGCATCGAGCTTTATATCAGGAGCAATCTCTCTCTTTGATGTAATATCAACCTTGATTTATGGTGCTGTTATTGCTTTTGTGCTTAATGTTCCTATGAAAAAAATTGAACAGTACTTAGTTAAATTGAAGGTAAAGGCAGAGTTGCGTCGTCCGATTGCCATGGTACTTGTTTTCCTAGCTCTTATCTTAATCGTGATTGCTCTTTTGGTTTTGGTGCTGCCAACCCTAGCCCAGACTATTAGTCAGCTGGGAACAGTCCTTTCAACAGTCCTTACTCAACTTGGGAAATTGCTAGGCAGCTCGGAATTTGTAACCAAAGACATGTTGTCAACTATCGTATCAGGCATACAGGGACAATCTAGTTCTATTAGCCAAGCTTTGATAGGTTTTTTATCAGGTCTGACTAGTAATATCGGCAATATTTTTTCAAGTTTGATGAATGCCTTTTTGATTATAGTCTTCACCTTTTTATTTTTATCCAGTAAGGAACATTTGGCAGCGATGACGAGTCGACTTCTAAAAGTTTTTCTTCCAGAGAAGGTGGTGATAAAGTTGACTTACATTGGACAAGTAGCACTAGAGACTTATGACCAATTTTTGATGAGTCAGCTGATTGAAGCAGTTATCATAGGAGTTATGATAGCGGTTGGTTACAGCGTGTTTGGGATACCCTATGGAGTAATGACAGGTATCTTTGCAGGAGTGCTATCGTTCATTCCTTATGTAGGGCCTATGATTGCTTGTGTTGTGGGAGCGATTTTTATCTTCACAGTGAGTCCTACTCAAGCCTTACTTTCTCTTCTTCTATATCAAGTTATACAGCTGATTGAAGGAAACCTTATTTATCCTAGAGTTGTAGGTCAGTCTATTGGTTTGCCAGCTATTTTCACGCTTGCGGCTGCTAGTATTGGAGGGAATCTTTTCGGACTACTTGGAATGATATTCTTTACCCCCGTATTTGCTGTTATCTATCGACTGGTTAAAGAATTTGTCGTTGCAAAGGAAAATCAGGTAGATTAAGAAAAACTAAATTTAATAAGATATACTGAGAAGAGAGTGAGAGATTCTCTTCTCTTTTATTTTTAAATACTTTTCTACAAAAAGCTATTAGACGTTAAAAAAAGCCTTGGTTTCAAGGCTTATTTCTGTTGATTTAGATGTGCCCCCTGCAGGGCTCGAACCTGCGCCCCATAGCTTAAGAGTCTACTGCTCTACCAACTGAGCTAAGGAGGCAACAGAAAAAGCTGAGAATGTAACTTCCCAGCTATTTTAATATGCCCAAAATGGCAGCTAGATTATTTACGAAAGGCATCAAGGATATAGGTGAAACCAACAATTAAAAATGCAAAGGCAACGACATAAACGACAAAGACACTTGTAGCTACTGGATTGAACAAAATCACTAGACCTAGTAAAAATGCAAGCAACGCTATCCACATGATATGGTTGCCAATAATAGGGAAAATCAATCCCAGACGATTGCCTTTAAAGAAAGCTATAATGGCTTCTACAATTAACCAAATTCCTAAAATAGTTGGAATGACAACTGGCAGCGTCACAAAGCCATAGGCAACGAGGTAAAGAGCTAAGAGAAGATTAACAATCCCTTGGAAAAGATGAGCTGGTGAGCGAAGCTCTTTTGGTACAGAGAAATAGCCTAAAATAGCTGCTATAGAAGAAACCAGTAAACCAAATGCAATCCACCAGCTGTAAGCAACAAGATTAGCTACTGGGTTTGTAAATAGGAAAAGTCCTAAAAGGACAAAAACAACTCCTGCAAGGAATAGCAGTAAACGATTAGAAAATTTCATTTCAATACCCCCTATATAGTATAGTATAGTTTGATAATAAAAATATTATACACCTTTTTAGAGGAAATATCAATAAACAAAATGGAAAATTTGGAAGTTTCAGTTTTTATCATTTTGAAAATAAAAAGAGAAGATAAAATTTGTCTTCTCTACATGAAAATATTGTATGGCATCAAAGCAAAAGTAACTGGCTTTACACTATTTGTTAAGATGTAATTTGATTCAAAAAGAAAAGATAGATTTAAAAGTGGGGCAAATGATGGAGCAAATCAGTTATAGACAAGCAAAAAAGCCTTGAAATTAAGGCTTTTTCCTGTTGTATTTAGTGCCCCCTACAGGGATCGAACCTGTGACCCACGGATTAAGAGTCCGCTGCTCTGCCAGCTGAGCTAAGGAGGCAAAGAAAAAGCTGTATTGGTGCCGAATCTTCACGGTTTGTATTGAACCCGCGCAATTAAGCAGGTGGGCAACTCGCTCTAACTGAAGCTGTTTCCGTGTGAGACGGCCTACATGCTGTTAGAAGACTTTTGTTTCCCTAATAATACAAAAAATAGTCGGTCAACACTTAAGTGTGAAGTCGTACACCACAGCGTTTCTATGTTTATATGATACCACTTTTTCAAAAAAAATCAAGAGGAAAGTGCAATTTTTTGAAAAGGATTTCAGATTTTTCGCAAACGGTCGATAGCTTCCTTTCTTTGAGCCAAAGCCCGTTCATATTTACCAGTATCTTCTGCTTGGAAATAGTGATGATTACGAATTTTTTCTGGTAGATAGTCTTGCTTGACCCAATTTCCAGGATAGTTGTGTGGATAGAGATAGTCTTGGGCATTCCCCAGTTCCTTGCTTCCACTGTAGTGCCCATCACGCAGGTGTCGCGGAATAGGCAAGTGCCCTGATGTTTTGAGGTCAGCAAGTGCCTTATCCATAGCTACATAGGCTGAGTTGGATTTTGGAGAAAGGGCCAAATCAATGACGACATTGGCAATGAGAATGCGGGCTTCTGGGAAACCAATCCTTTGTGCAGCATCCAGAGCAGTCACGGTGTGAATCTGGGCTTCAGGATTGGCCAAACCGATATCTTCATAAGCGATAACAGTCAAACGACGAGCGAGACTAGGCAGATCCCCAGCCTCAATCAAGCGGGCAGCATAGTGGAGACTGGCATCGACATCTGAACCGCGAATAGACTTTTGAAGGGCAGATAGAACATCGTAATGTCCATCTCCATCCTTGTCCATAGTGATGTAGCTTCTCTGAAGACTATTTTCCATGATGTCAAGCGTGATATGACGGATGCCGTCATCATTTTCTGGGGTGGAGAGAACTGCCAAATCAAGTGAGTTAAAGGCAGAGCGCAGGTCTCCGTTTGTAGAGGTTGCGATGAAGTCCAGCGCATCCTCATCTAGTTCTACTGGAAAATCAAAACCACGCTCAGGGTTACTTAGAGCTATCTGTAGAGCCTCTTTGACTTCTTGGTTAGACAGAGGTTCCAACTCAAAAATTTGAACACGGCTACGAATGGCAGGAGTGACAGAAAAGAAAGGATTTTCAGTTGTAGCCCCAATCATGATGACTAGTCCACTTTCCAAGAGAGGCAAGAGGAAGTCTTGCTTGGTTTTGTCAAGACGATGAATTTCGTCTAGTAATAGGACGAGGCCACCAGAAAATTTAGCCTCTTCGGCGATTTCTTGCAGTCGCTTTTTACTATCAACTGTCGCATTGAAAGTCCGAAAGGCATACTTAGTCGTTCCAGCGATGGCTGAGGCAATGCTGGTCTTGCCAATTCCCGGAGGTCCATATAGAATCATGGAAGACAGACGGTTGGCTTCCACCATGCGGCGTATGATTTTTCCTTGTCCAACCAGATGCTCCTGACCAATGACCTGGTCGATGGTTTTAGGGCGCATACGAAGCGCGAGATTGTCTGGCATAGCAGTCCTTTCTAACGTGGATTTTCTGATGTATATGTGGTAAGATGGTAGTATCTATTTTAGCATATTTCCGAGCAATCGGGGCGATTTAAGAGTCGCATAGAAAGAGGACAAAATGGCAACATACGGATTTTTAGATGTTTTAGAGGAAGAGTTGGAGAAGAACTTTCCCTTTGACTTTGAGATTAGTTGGGATAAGCGCAACCACGCGGTTGAAGTGAGTTTTTTGTTAGAAGCGCAAAATGCTGCAGGCGTGGAGATGGTGGATGAAGACGGAGAGGTTTCATCAGAAGATATCCTCTTTGAAGAAGCAGTGCTTTTTTACAATCCTGCTAAATCAACAGTCAATGAGGAAGACTATTTGACTGTCATCCCTTACCTACCTAAAAAAGGATTTTCTCGCGAATTTTTAGCTTATTTTGCGCTATTCCTTAAAGATACTGCCGAGGTTGGGCTAGATGCCCTCATGGACTTTTTGGAAGACCCAGAAGCAGAAGAATTCGTCATGGAATGGAATCAAGAAGTCTTTGAAGAAGGAAAAGTGGGCTTGGAAGAGGGAGAATTTTATCCTTATCCGAGATACTAGGAGTTGGATGGAGATTTTATGAAGAAAATTGGGATTTATTTGGTTTATGTACTAGCTGTTGTCTTTATTATGCTGGCTTTTGCTTGTGGAACAATCGCATTTGCAGAGTTGGGGTATTCCGCAGTTTTAGTCTTTACTTTTGGTTATGCCTTCGCTCTTCTAAGCATGTATTTAATCTTTATTCTTCATGAGCTGGGACATGCTTTTTGTGGTTATCTGACAGGCTATCGTCTGGTGGCTTTTGGATTAGGACATTTTATTTTGACCAAAGATTCAGGCAAGTTTCGTCTTAGTAGAACAGCCATTCTGAAAAATGTTGGTGCTCAATACATTGGTTTAAAAGAGGATGAAAGCGATCAAAGAATCATCCTGATGCTTTCAGGAGGCTTGATGGTTCATCTCAGCTTGATATTATTGGCGATAGTGTTTGGATTTTTGACAAGAAGCTGGTATTTTGCAGGGACTTGGATTTTTCTTAATTTGTCTTTCTTCCTAAATAACATTTTGCCAGTCGGCATCACCGATGGAGCAAAAATTTGGGAATTGCTACAATACCCTAAAAATACGAAATACGCCTACCTGATGTTGAGGCATTCTGCCCAGACCTTGCTAGCACCCCAAGAATATGATTTAAAAGACTTTGTCATGTCTGTTGATGAAGATGTGAGAGGGAGTTTTGCAGAAAGTGTTCAGACTCTTCAGGGGTTGGTATTCATATTGGATGATAATATAGAACTTGCAAAGCAACAGTTGCAATCTGTGCTAGAGAAAACAGATAATCCAATGTCTAAAACTAGTTCTCAATTATACCTTCTTCAAATTGCTCTGATGGAAGGAGATAATAAGAAAGCGGAAGAATATGCAAGTATTCGAGGAGTCAAATCTTTTTTATCTCTAAAAACAGCAGATATGCAGGTCATTCAAGCTTGGTATCAATTTAAGGTAAGGAAAGATGTAGTTCAAACTCACAAGGCTATGAAGATTGCTAAGCAGAAAATGAATAGCAGCCGGATGTTACGGGATGAGAAAATCTATTATCAAAACTGGTTAGCTGAGCTGGAAAAGGAATTAACCGAAGGAGTCTAATATGGAAATAGAGATTTCTGATTTCACAGGCTGTAAGATTGCTTTGTTTTGTGGGGATAAGCTTCTGACTATCTTACGAGATGATAAGGCAAGCATTCCCTGGCCCAATATGTGGGAACTACCAGGTGGTGGACGAGAGGGGGATGAAAGTCCTTTTGAGTGCGCGGCGCGTGAAGTTTATGAAGAACTGGGAATTCATCTGACTGAGGATTGTCTGCTTTGGAGTAGGGTTTATCCAAGTATGCTTTTTGCGGATAAACAATCTGTATTTCTAGTTGGCAAGTTGGCTCAGGACCAATTTGACAAGATTGTCTTTGGAGATGAAGGACAGGGTTATCAGCTCATGAATGTCGAGGAATTTCTTAGTTCCAGTCAAGTTGTACCTCAGTTGCAAGAGAGATTGAGGGATTATTTAAAAGTAAGTGATTAGAAAGGATGGTTCAGTTAAATTTCTAAACTGAACCCGCCCGAAACATTGTGCCAAAAAGATAAACTTCTCTTAGACACAAGCGTCTTCAGAGAGTTTCCTATTTTGGCTTTGTGTTTTACGGGCTTGGTATCTTAAATATGGAAACATGGCAAGAGTTAAAAGTTACAGTTAAGCGTGAGGGAGAGGAATTGGTTTCCAACCTCCTGATTGAGCTGGGAGCGCAAGGTGTTGCGATTGAAGACAGTATGGACTATGTGGGAAATGTGGATCGTTTTGGCGAGATTTTCCCAGAGGTTGAGCAGCAAGAAGAAATTGTGGTGACCGCCTACTACCCTGATACGGTTGATATAGCAACAGTTGAGGCAGATTTGCAGGCTCGCTTAGAAGAATTGACGGATTTTATGGATTTGGGAGAGGTAAAAATGGGTACCACTGCCTTGGCTGAGGAAGACTGGGCAGACAACTGGAAGAAATACTATGAGTCAGCTCGTATCACTCATGATTTAACCATCGTTCCCTCTTGGACAGACTATGAGGCGACTGCTGGGGAAAAGATTATCAAGCTAGATCCTGGTATGGCCTTCGGGACAGGAACCCACCCAACTACCAAGATGAGTCTTTTTGCCTTGGAACAGATTCTTCGTGGTGGCGAAACGGTGCTAGATGTGGGGACTGGTTCAGGCGTCCTCTCCATTGCTAGCTCGTTGCTTGGTGCCAAGGAAATCTTTGCCTATGACCTGGATGATGTAGCAGTTCGAGTTGCTCAGGAAAATATTGAGCTAAACCCTGGTATGGAAAACATTCATGTAGCGGCAGGAGACTTGCTTAAGGGTGTTGAGATTGAGGCAGATGTGATTGTGGCTAATATCTTGGCGGATATCCTCGTTCATCTGACGGATGATGCTTATCGCTTGGTCAAGGATGAAGGCTACCTCATCATGAGTGGGATTATCAAAGACAAGTGGGACATGGTGCGCGAGTCGGCTGAGTCAGCTGGATTTTTCCTCGAAACTCACATGGTTCAAGGGGAATGGAATGCCTGTGTCTTCAAGAAGACCAAGGATATTTCCGGTGTGATAGGAGGCTAGCATGCAGCAGTATTTTGTCAAGGGGAGTGCAGTCTCTCCTGTCACCATCGAGGACAAGGAAACCAGCAAGCATATGTTTCAGGTTATGCGCTTGAAAGAAGATGATGAGGTGACCTTGGTCTTTGATGATGGAATTAAGCGCTTGGCGCGCGTGCTGGATGTGGAATCGCGCCAGTTTGAGTTGATTGAAGAATTAGCTGACAATGTGGAACTGCCAGTCCAAGTGACCATTGCATCCGGCTTTCCCAAGGGGGACAAGCTGGAGTTTATCACTCAAAAGGTGACGGAACTGGGTGCCAGCCAGATTTGGGCCTTTCCTGCCGATTGGTCCGTTGCTAAGTGGGATGGCAAGAAATTGGGTAAAAAGATTGAAAAACTAGAAAAAATCGCCCTTGGAGCAGCAGAACAAAGTAAGCGTAATATCGTTCCAAGTATTCAGCTTTTCGAGAAAAAATCAGACTTTCTAGCCCAACTTGACCAGTTTGACCGCATCGTAGTGGCTTATGAAGAGTCGGCTAAAGAAGGAGAAGCTGCTGCGCTTTTACAAGCAGTCGCTGGTCTTGAAAAAGGAGCCAAATTGCTCTTTATCTTTGGTCCAGAAGGTGGTCTGTCACCTGCGGAAATCGAGAGTTTTGAAGCTAAGGGAGCAGTCTTGGCAGGACTTGGTCCTCGCATTTTGCGAGCAGAAACAGCACCACTTTATGCTTTATCAGCCCTTAGTGTTTTATTAGAATTAGAGAAATAAGAGGAAGAAAATGGAACAAAAACACCGTTCAGAATTTCCAGAGAAGGAACTCTGGGATTTAACAGCCCTATACCAAGACCGTGAGGATTTCTTGCGTGCAATCGAGAAAGCTCGCGAAGACATCAACCAATTTAGCCGTGACTACAAGGGCAATCTTCACACTTTTGAGGATTTCGAGAAGGCCTTTGCGGAATTGGAACAAATCTACATTCAGATGAGCCATATTGGCAACTATGGTTTTATGCCTCAGACGACAGACTATAGCAATGAAGAATTTGCCAACATTGCTCAAGCTGGGATGGAATTTGAAACAGATGCCAGCGTAGCACTTACCTTCTTTGACGATGCCCTAGTGGCAGCAGACGAGGATGTTTTGGACCGTTTAGGTGAATTGCCTCACTTGACGGCAGCTATTCGTCAGGCCAAAATCAAAAAAGCCCACTATCTTGGGGCTGATGTGGAGAAGGCCTTGACCAATCTCGGTGAAGTTTTCTACAGTCCGCAGGATATTTACACTAAGATGCGAGCTGGGGACTTTGAAATGGCTGACTTTGAAGCCCATGGCAAGACTTACAAAAATAGCTTTGTTACCTATGAAAATTTCTACCAAAACCACGAGGATGCTGAAGTCCGTGAGAAATCCTTCCGTTCCTTCTCGGAAGGGCTTCGTAAGCACCAAAATACGGCTGCGGCAGCCTATTTAGCCCAAGTCAAGTCTGAAAAACTCTTGGCAGATATGAAGGGTTACGACTCAGTCTTTGACTATCTTCTGGCTGAGCAAGAAGTGGACCGTGCCATGTTTGATCGTCAGATTGACCTCATCATGAAGGATTTTGCGCCAGTAGCTCAGAGATACCTCAAGCATGTTGCCAAGGTAAATGGTCTTGAAAAGATGACCTTTGCTGACTGGAAATTGGACTTGGATAGCGCCCTTAATCCTGAAGTGACTATTGACGATGCCTATGATTTGGTCATGAAGTCGGTAGCACCTTTGGGGCAAGAATATTGTCAGGAAGTTGCTCGCTATCAAGAAGAGCGCTGGGTGGACTTTGCTGCTAACAGTGGCAAGGATTCCGGCGGTTATGCGGCGGATCCATATCGCGTGCACCCTTATGTCCTCATGAGCTGGACAGGTCGTTTGAGTGATGTCTATACTTTGATTCATGAAATTGGGCATTCTGGTCAATTCATCTTTTCAGACAATCATCAGAGTTACTTCAATGCTCACATGTCGACCTACTATGTCGAAGCGCCTTCGACCTTCAATGAATTGCTCCTCAGTGACTACTTGGAGCACCAATCTGACGACCCACGTCAAAAACGCTTCGCTCTGGCTCACCGTTTGACAGATACCTACTTCCATAATTTCATCACCCACCTCTTGGAAGCAGCCTTCCAACGTAAGGTTTATACATTGATTGAAGAAGGAGAAACCTTCGGGGCAAGCAAACTCAACAGTATTATGAAGGAAGTCTTGACGGATTTCTGGGGAGATGCCATTGAAATCGACGATGATGCAGCTTTGACTTGGATGCGCCAAGCTCACTACTACATGGGCTTGTATAGTTACACTTACTCAGCAGGACTAGTCATCTCGACTGCAGGTTACCTTCATCTGAAACATTCTGAAACTGGAGCTGAAGACTGGCTCAATCTTCTTAAATCAGGTGGTAGCAAGACACCACTTGAGTCAGCCATGATTATCGGAGCGGATATCTCAACAGATAAACCACTTCGTGATACGATTCAGTTCTTGTCTGACACAGTTGACCAGATCATCGCCTACAGTGCTCAGTTGGGAGAGTAAATTAAAAGAGTCTGGGACAAAAGTTTAACCTTAAATATAAAAAGCGAACAAAACGAGTTATCTGACACTCAGAATTCTGTCTTGTTCGCTTTTTTCTAATCTATCGATTTTAAAAATTTATAATAAAGAATTCCTAAAATCAAAATTTTTTGTCCTGGCCTCTTAAATTATCCCCAAAAGCTATCTTCTTCTGCTTGATCTGAAGAGAAGAGCCAAACTTCTTTGATTTTTCCGTCTTCAATACGGAAGAGGTCAATCCCGTTCATATTGAGTTCAGCACCATCAGCACGTGTTCCAAGAAAAGTAACATTGGCTGCGATTAAATCCTTATTGTCAGAAACCCAATTTGTTACCACCTTAAAGGTTCCATTAGTTTTCTCAGCAAATGTAGCCAGGTGAGCTCCTAGCTTGTCCTTACCAACAACTGAACCAGATATACTATGATTACCAGGTTGATGCCAGACAATATCGTCTGCCATCGTTTCAAAGACATCAGGAAAGTCACCAGCAATTAAAGCTTGGTTATAAGCGTTGAAAATTTCTAAGTTTGTTGACATATCTATTCTCCATTTCTTTTTTATGATATAATTGTAACAGTTACAAATAAAAAAACAAGTAGACACTTTTTTGATAGCTAGTATCAAAAGTAGTACTTTTATTGATACTAAAAGATAAATTTTTTTAAAAAAAATAGAAAGAAGATATTTTATGACAAATAAAGTGAGTGAGTATGGTATTTGTCCATTTGCGACAACGCAGAGGGTTTTAACGGGGAAATGGGCACTGGTAATCATTTATCAGTTGAGTACGGGTACCAAACGATTTAAAGAATTGCAGAGATTATTGCCTGGGATTACTCAAACTATTTTGACCCGTCATCTCCGTCAATTAGAAAAGGATAAGATTGTTCAACGAAAGGTCTATGCCGAAGTTCCACCACGAGTTGAGTACAGCTTAACCGAAATGGGACAGGAATTCAGAGTTGTTTTAGATGCTGTCGAGAAATGGGGTCTAGATTATATCAAGTTGCTAGAAATGTAGAGGTATTGCCCATGTATCAAGAGTTACTTAGAAAAATAGCAGAAGAAAAACCAAATTATAACCAGGAGGAAATCCAGTGGTTGCTTGATCATTTGGGAGATTCTTCTCCATAAATTCGCGATGACCTTGTTTTTACAAGCTTTGCTAGAGGGATTCAGGAAGAGCTATTTACACAGGAACAATTTCATTTCATTGCTGAGGAAATTTTATCTGATGGAGGGTTAGATAAAGAGATTGATAAGGTAGGCTTGTCAACACTTGAACGTTCTTTTAGGGCGCTTATTTATGCAAATCTCTTGTCTGCTGATGCCAACCAGCAATCGATTTTCTATCAGGGATTAAAAGCAGAAATTCGTAATGTCCTTTTAAATCAAGGCTTGCACTATCTTTCAAAAGAAAAGGATACAACGGGTTTTTCAAGTCAGTATGGTTGGGTTCACGCTTTTGCACATGGAGCAGATTTACTGACAGAGGTAGTTTGTCATCCAGACTTTCCTAAAAACAGAATTCATGAAGTATTTGACATACTTGGCCAACTGTTTAAAAGAATTGCGATTCGTTTTACAGATGATGAAGATTGGCGTTTAGCCAGAGTATTTTATGAACCGATTTTACAAGGGAAGTTGGAGCAAGAGCAAGTAACTTCTTGGATAAAAACTGTTGATTTTCCGATAGAAGAAAGGGAAGATTTTTATAAATTTTCCAACTTCAGATCCTGTCTGTTGGAAGTCTATGTCCAACTTGACCAGAGAAATAGTTTACAAGATGACTTGAAAGAAGCTATCCAGTCTTTTCAATACTAGAGATAAGCTAATATTGCCTATTGAGAGAGTTTCTATTGTATCCTCCTAACTAATAATGAAAACTAATAAAAGAGGTTGAATCATTTTCCAACCTCTTTTCCCGTATCTTAATGGAATTGCATACCACCATCAACGATAATGGTTTGTCCTGTAATGTAGTTTGAATCTGGTCCTGCAAGGAAGCTGACGGCAGCAGCCACATCTTCTGGTTCAGATAGACGTTTTAGAGTAATATCTTTTGCAAATGTCTGCATACCCCACTCGTCATCTTTTCCTGCATTTTTACCAACTTCATGAGCGATATCGTACATCATTGGTGTTTTCACAATACCTGGTGCGTAGGCGTTAACAGTGATGCCCGAGTCAGCTAAATCACGTGCTAATGTTTGCGTAATTCCTCGAACAGCAAATTTTGTTCCACCATAAACAGTTAGATTTGGATTGCCCACTACACCGGCTTGAGAGGTTGCGTTGATAATTTTACCTCCGTGGCCAAGTGCTTTAAATTGCGCTTGTGCAGCTTGTGAACCCCAAATGACACCACCAACGTTGATACCGAAAGTGCGTGTAAATTGTTCCTCAGTAATTGTATCAAGAGGAGTAGTTGGAGCAACACCAGCGTTATTTACGACAACATTCAAATCACCAAAATGGTCAACAACCTTTTGAAATGCTTGTGCAACTTCGGCCTGTTTCGAAACATCGGCCACGACAGCAAAGGCATTTTCAGCTGATAATTCGGCAACAGCTTTTTCAGCTGTTTCAGGATTGTAGTCTAAGACTCCTACCTTAAAGCCATCTTGAACCAATCGTTTTGCGATTGCAAAACCGATTCCTTGACCTGCACCTGTGACAATAGCAACTTTAGACATATGATTCCTCCGTGGTATCCATGATACCATTCAAACGTTCATAAAAGAACAGCAAAGTTGTAAAAATTAGTTCAAATTAGGGGTTGAACAACATATCCGAACTATGTTAATAGTATATAACTTTAGAAAAAATGTTTCAAATAAACACTACCGTTTTTATAGAATTTTGTCCTGAAAATTTCCAAACAATTTTCTTGAAACCCTTTCCTACTTTTGATAGACTAGTATCTAGTTTTTGAAAAAAGGAGAAAGAAAATGAAAAAATTTGTTGCTGAGTTAATCGGTACGTTCATGCTTGTGTTCATCGGAACAGGAGCTGTTGTTTTTGGAAATGGTCTTGATGGTCTTGGACACCTTGGAATTGCTTTTGCCTTTGGTTTGGCAATCGTAGTCGCAGCTTTCTCAATCGGAACTGTTTCAGGTGCTCACTTGAATCCAGCTGTTTCGATTGCTATGTTTGTAAACAAACGTTTGTCATCTTCTGAACTTGTAAACTACATCCTTGGTCAAGTAGTCGGTGCTTTCCTTGCGTCAGGGTCTGTATTCTTCCTCTTGGCGAATTCAGGTATGTCAACTGCAAGTCTTGGTGAAAATGCCTTGGCAAACGGTGTAACTGTCTTTGGTGGTTTCTTGTTTGAAACAATCGCAACATTCTTGTTTGTCTTGGTTATCATGACTGTGACATCAGCAAGCAAAGGTAATGGCGCAATCGCTGGTTTGGTGATTGGTTTGTCATTGACAGCTTTGATTCTAGCTGGCTTGAACATCACTGGACTTTCAGTAAACCCAGCCCGTAGCTTGGCACCAGCTGTCTTGGTAGGTGGTGCAGCCCTTCAACAAGTTTGGATTTTCATTCTTGCACCAATTGTTGGTGGAGTTCTTGCAGCTCTCGTTGCTAAAAACTGTCTTGGAACAGAAGAATAATTGAAACTCAAAAAGCCTTGCTCCTCATCTTGAGGAACAGGGCTTTTTCGTATTATACTCTTCGAAAATCTCTTCAAACCACGTCAACTTCACCTTGGATTATATATAGTCTTATCTACAACCTCAAAGCAGTGCTTTGAGCAACTTGTGGCTAGCTTCCTAGTTTGCTCTTTGATTTTCATTGAGTATGAGTTTAACGGTTGTCAATTTTCTCTGGATAAAGGTCGTGTTGGAAGAGGCGTTGTTCTGCCAAGCCTTCATACTTAGTTCCTGGCTTACCGTAGTTGTAGTAGGGGTCAATTGAGATGCCACCGCGAGGGGTGAATTTTCCCCAAACCTCCAAATAGCGAGGGTCTAGCAAGTTGACCAAGTCTTTCCCGATGGTGTTGATACAGTTTTCGTGAAAATCTCCGTGATTTCGGTAGCTAAAAAGGTAGAGTTTGAGGGATTTTGACTCGACACAGAGCTTGTCAGGAATGTAGGAAATATAAATCGTCGCAAAGTCTGGCTGAGCAGTGATTGGACACAGTGAGGTAAATTCAGGACAGTTAAATTTGATAAAATAGTCATTTTCCACATGACGATTGTCAAAGGATTCTAGGACTTCTGGTTGATACTCGAAAATGTAGTTGGTTTCTTTGTTGCCTAGTAGGCTTAGGTTTTTCATTTCTTCTTGTTGTGACATGATTTTTTCTTTCTAATCTTAAACACCACGTTGGTTATCGTAGAGGAGGGTATGGAGTTGAGGAAGGACGCGGACATTGCCCCAGCTATCGTCGGCAGCGATGCGTTCCCAGAGTTCTTTGAGTCGATCTAGTTGGTCTTGGATAATATTGCCTGTGGCCTTGGGCTCAGGATTTCCAGCCGATAAAAAGAGAACATCTGGTTGGTAGCGATCTTGAATGCCTTTGGCAAAGGCTAAATCGGCATCATCAAAGACAGGGATTTTAAAGGTGACTTTGCCTGGATCCAATTGGGAAACGATAAAGTCCAAAGTTTCAAAGTTGACTTCCATCTTGGAGGAAGGAGGTTTGGGGCTGAGAGTGACCTGGTCAATATCTTTTAACCAGTTTTGCCAGCGAGAACCTTGAGTCTCAACAGCCAGAGTGACACCACGTTCCTTGAGTTTAGTGACGAGTTCAGCCATGTTGGCTGCTAGGATAGCAGGATTTCCCCCAGATAGGGTTACATAGTCGTAGCTCCCCAATTTATCCAAGGCAGCAATGACTTCATCAGCTGTCATGCGAGTTGGTTTTTCAGAACCATCCCAAGTAAAGGCAGAATCGCACCAGTCGCAGTGGTAGTCGCAACCAGCAGTGCGGACAAACATGGTTTTCTGCCCGATTGCACGGCCTTCGCCTTGAAAGGTTGGGCCAAAAATTTCCAAAATTGGTAGTTTGAGGACACGTTCCCTAGTCATCTAACCACTCCCGTCTAAACTCTGCAAAGGCAGTCGGAGTTTCATAGAGGCGAACATATTCCAAACGGAGACCGCGCTCGTCTGGCAACTCTTGGTTCATGGTTTGGAAAATCCAGTAAACCATATTTTCAGCAGTCGTGTTCATATAGGGAAGAGTTTCGTTTAGATAGCGATGATCCAAGTGGGGTTCTAAGTAGTTCTTGTAGATGGCTTTGATGTCTCCGAAATCGTAGGTCATGCCACGTTCATCTAAAAAACCACTGACAGCAATCTGCAAATGATAGGTGTGACCATGAAGGGACTTACATTTTCCCTCATAGTGAAAGAGGTGGTGGGCAGCATCGAAGGTAAACTCTTTTGATACCAAGGTTCTGTGAGGATTGTAGACAAGAGACTCCCCAGTTTCCTCTTTGATTTCTTTGGGTGCAAAAAACATTAGGCCCCTCCTTTCTGTGAGAGATAAACATCTAACCCATGTTGACGTAGGTGGCAGGCTGGACAATCTCCGCAGCCACTCCCGATAATTCCGTTGTAGCAGGTTAATGTCTTTTCACGAACATAGTCAAAGGCACCGAGTTGGTCGGCTAATTCCCAAGTTTCAGCCTTGTCCAGCCACATGAGAGGTGTTTGGATAACAAAGTCGTAATCCATGGCCAGGTTGAGGGTGACATTGAGGGATTTGACAAAGACATCACGGCAGTCAGGGTAGCCTGAGAAGTCTGTCTCGCAGACACCTGTCACGATGTCTTTAATGCCACGTTGCTTGGCAAGAACTGCCGCAAAGGACAGAAAGAGGTGATTGCGACCGTCAACAAAGGTATTGGGAATCTCTCCCTCTTTTTGCTCAATCTCTAGATCAGAAGTCAAGGCATTTTCAGTGATTTGCCCCAGCAGAGACATATCTAGGATGTGATGACGAATACCCTGTTCCTTAGCGATTTCTCTAGCTACTTGAATTTCGAGATGATGGCGTTGACCGTAGGCAAAGGTGACAGCTTCGACCGTTTCATAGTGTTCTTTAGCCCAAAAGAGGCAGGTTGTAGAATCTTGACCGCCACTAAAGACGACCAAGGCTGATTGACGTTTCATAGTACTCCTTCCAAAATGGGGAATGTTCAGAGCACGCAAAAAGCTCCCTTGAAGGAGCTAAAAAATACCAAGTAGAGGTTTTTTTTAGCGATGGCATGTCCCAAACATCGTAATATTCTATCTACAGTCTAGCATATTTTTTGAAAAATGGCAAAGAGCAAGAAAAAAGAGACCAAAGAAAGTACTTGGTCTCTCGTTTGATTAGCTCAATTCAGCAACGATGGCCTTGATTTGTTCTGCTGTGTGAACACCAGCAACTTGTTTCACAACTTGGCCGTCTTTTTTGAAGAGAAGAGTTGGGATAGACATGATTCCAAAAGCACGAGCTGTGTTTGGATTTTCATCCACGTCCATTTTAACGATTTTCAAAACATCTTCTGAAAGTTCTTCAGACAATTTATCCAAGATTGGACCTTGCATACGACATGGACCACACCAAGTTGCCCAAAAGTCTACCAAGACCAAACCGTCTTTTGTTTCTTGTTCAAATGTTGCATCTG
Organism: Streptococcus sp. 20925_1_69; assembly: GCF_041432365.1. Taxonomy (GTDB): domain Bacteria; phylum Bacillota; class Bacilli; order Lactobacillales; family Streptococcaceae; genus Streptococcus. Next base: position 136,183 of record NZ_JAPVZL010000004.1, on the reverse strand, counting down.
TAATTGCTTTTGCCATTGTATTTCTCCTTTTTTAGTTATATTGGCTTAAATCTTGTTTCTTGAGATAGAAGAAGATATCTCCATAAGTCCCATGGTAGTCCAAATCATGACCGTTGTAAGTTAATTTTTGGACAGGGTAGTAGTCTGCGACGCCGATAAGGCAAGCTTGTTGCGAACGATCAAAGTCGTCATAAGATTCGAAAGTTACAGTTCTTTCGTTCTTGCTGGCATCTAGATAGGTAATTTCAATCATTTTAAAAACTCCTTTGTTTAATGATGATTTTATTTTACTCCTTGTAAAAGAGAATGTCAAGAAAAATGATTGCGCACGCAACTTTTTTCTAAAGTCATCTTAAATCAAGAAATCCAAACCAGTTTCCAAGCTTTCTTCGACAGCCTTCTGTAGAGAGGCTAGTGTCTTTTGCCCATCACTTGTCAGGCAGATAAAGCTAGAGCGTCTATCTTGATCACAACACCTGCGACTAAGTAGACCGCAATTTTTGGCTTCCAAGCGAGCCACCATCCGAGAAACAGCGCTCGGGCTCAGATGAAGTTTATCTGGCAGGTCAATCTGGCGTAGAGATTTTTCTTGAGCCAAGTCCAGATAGTAGAGCAGGTAGAACTCTTTCAAGGTTAGACTTTGCTCGCTCTGCTGGGCAATAGTCTCTTCCAAGAGACTTTCAATTTCTTTCTGACGCCGATTGAAGTCAAACCATTTTTCCAAATAGGTCATAGTATCTCCTTTCTTTTTAGAGTTATAACATAGAAGAATGTCCATTCACGGACAGTCTCTGCATCACAAGATGATTGCGCATGCAATAATTATACTACTTTTCAAAAGAGCTGGCAAGAAGGACGCTGGAATATTTTATCCTAAATCATGCCTGTTTTCACAAGTCAAGAATTGTTTGTATCCCCTTTCTTCTCAAACTTTCATCAACTCTTGTGCATTTCCTTGAAATTTTCTGAAAAAAGAGTAAACTGGTATGCAAGAAGTCTATTTCGTGGAGTTTAGGATGAAATTATATGTTCAATTAATGATTCTCTTTGTGATTTCTCTAATCGGAGAGGGAATCTCTAGTTTCTTTCATTTGCCTATCCCAGGCAGTATTATCGGTTTGATTATTCTTTTTCTAGCCCTACAATTCAAGTGGCTGAGAACAAGGCATGTCAACATGGTGGGGAATTTCTTGCTGGCCAATATGACCATTCTCTTTTTACCGCCAGCAGTGGGAATCATGGAGAAGTTTGATGTGATTGCTCCCTATCTTTTGCCAATTGTTTTGATTGTCTTTTTTGCGGCTGTTATCAATATTATCCTCATAGCCTTGGTGGTTCAGTTTATCAAGAGACGGTTTGAGGGAGATTATGAGAAAGGAGATGCCAAATGAGTGAATTTGTTTCCAATCCCCTGTTTGGGCTTGCCTTATCTATCCTAGCTTATCTAGTGGGAATGCTGATTTACAGACGTTTTCCTCATCCATTGACAACGCCCTTGCTTTTGTCAGCTGTTTTCATTATCATTTTTCTAAAAGTGACGGGTATTTCTTACCAAGATTACTACCAAGGTGGGGTTTATCTGAACAACTTGATTGTCCCATCGACCGTGGCTCTAGGGATTCCGCTTTATAAGAGTTTTCACTTGATGAAGCACCATGCTCGGAGTATTCTCTTTGGTAGTCTGCTAGCAGTAGTTGTCAATACCTCTTTCACAGCCCTTGTGGCCAAAATCTTTGGCATGGATTTTTTCCTAGCCATTTCTCTCTTTCCCAAGTCAGTAACAACCGCCATGGCAGTGGGAATCACAGAAAAATTGCAAGGTCTGACGACCGTGACCTTGGTGGTTGTAGTGGCAACTGGGATTTTAACCAGTGTCATCGGACCAACCCTTTTGAAGTGGTTGAAAATTGACGACCCAGTAGCTGTTGGTCTTTCCCTTGGAGGAACAGGCCATGCAGTCGGAACAGGGACAGCCTTTCGATATGGCTCTGTAGCAGGAGCCATGGGTGGTTTGGCTATCGGTGTTACCGGTATTCTCTATGTCTTTGTCAGCCCTATCGTAGCCAGTTTGATATTGAGTTAAAAAATTAACGGCAAAATTTCGAAATTTTAAAAATTTTTCAAAAGAATACTTGACAATCTACATGAGAAGATATACAATGAAGCCAGAGAAAACGGATACAAAATAATTTTTACTTAACAGTATATGAGATTTTTCTTTTCTAAAAAAGAATTATACGTATAATTCTTTTTTAAAAAAGGAGGGAGAGCGATGCTTAATTTGACTGATGTTATCAAAGTTGTTAAAAAAGGTCACCTAGCCTCAGTACAGCAGCATCCAGATAAATGCCCAGGGCGTTATCGTTAGATTGCCTTGAGTTGCTTATGTAAAAGCGATAATTTATCACTTTACTATTATAATGATGAGGCTGAGGGGGATCCCCTCAGCCTTTTTAAAGCGGGAGATAAGTTATGGAAACAATTTATTCTTTTTCTACAGATGATGTAGTTTATTTAAAAAATTTATATACAGGATCTATTTGTGAAATTGATGAGGAACTATTCAAGAAGTTATCTTTAAAAGAATTCCCTTACTTGATAAGTGAGATTGATAAACAAGTGCCCTTTATTCACTCTAAACGAATAGTAGAGGGAGATGAATTATCACTATATATAGTTACAACTATGTCGTGTAACTTGACTTGCTCTTATTGTTTTGAGAATGATAAGGATAGGAAACCGTCCTTAAGTAGTGAGTATGACGGTAAAAAGATTGTGAATTTTATATTAGATGAACTCAATTTTAAGAAGTATAAATCTCTGGATATCTGTTTTACTGGTGGTGAACCATTATATAACTTTCAGTTTATACGAAATTTATGTGAAACTTTAGATGAGAAACTAGCTATTCCTATTTCGTATACTTTGATTACAAATGGAACGATATTCACAAATAAAATAATGTCTTTTCTTGACTGTCATAATTTCGCTATTCAAGTTTCTTTTGATGGTGATGAGCACTATCATAACCTAGAAAGATGCAATCGATTAGGGAAAGGAACTTATCATAGAATCATAAATAACTTGTCAGTTATGTTGGAAAAGTATAAAAATTTATCCATTCAGGCTAGAGTTAACATATCTAACTAGAGTTAACATATCTAAAAGAAATTATATATCTATCCAGAAATTATTTTTAGATTTAAAAAAGTATACAGAATTTGAAAATTTTAATCTTTATTTTGATTTTGTAGCTGTACCTAACGATTCAATTCTATATATTGATAGTGAAACTAAAAAGAAGACTTGTCTAGATTTATTGCTGTTTTTATCAAAGGAAAATATACCGTATTATCATGATTTAAAAATAGGAGGCTACTGTATGTTCAAAAATCAAGATTCTCTTACAATTTATGCCAACGGTAACTTATATAAATGCTATTCATTAGTAGGGAATGAAAACTATCAGTTGGGAAGTATTGGTCAAGTTACTAATGAATTAACAGGTCTGGGAAGCATGTGCCCTTATAAAGATTGTGCTTATTATGAATTTTGTTATGGAGGTTGCCCATTTAATACATTTGTAAATAATGGGAAGATGGAACGCGATTGTCAGTTTGACTATTTAGAGTGGTTTCACAAGATTGTATTTTTAGATGAATTAGGATTATTGACAAAGGAGGATGTTGAAGGGACTATCCAACATATATCTGTTCATAAAATATATGTTGATAAAAATTTAACTATGGAGGCATGCAGATGAAAAGATTGTTATCCTATAACAATAAAGTGCTATTTCTAAAAAGCTTTATTTTGAATACCCTTGTTACTATACTAACCGTAGCTATTCCTTATATTAGTAAGTTATTTATTGACCATATTCTATCTCAGAAAGTTCATGCTATGATTGTTTACGGGGTGCTTTATGTAGGAATTTCTCTGTTTATTCAAGTTTTATATTATTTTTGTGATGTGCTTCAAGGAGAATCAGAATCGTATGTTTGGCAGAATATTTGCCAAAAAACTGCTGAAAATATCCAGCTCTATGATATGGTAGAGACAGAATTGTCTGAAGCTACCATTACACAAGAATTAGGGCAGACCTATGAGCTGTTGAAACGATTTTTTAACGAATATCCTGTTGCTCTTCTCCTGTACTTGATACGAGCACTTGTGATTATAGGGATTTTATGGAGTATTTCTCCTACTATTGCTGTGATGATAGGTATTTTGATACCTGTATTTATCTTTATTTCGCAGAAATATAGTGGACGACTATCTAAGCTTGGTTCCGATACAGTGAATTGTATGAAGGATATACGCGATTATCTAGTGGATAGCTATAAACTCATGCCTAGTATGCGATTTTCAGCTCATTCTAGCTTGATTGATTTCTCTCCCTTGGTGAAAAAATATATTTCATGTAAAAATAAGGAGGTGAGAATGACTTCTTTATTTGAAAATTTTCTTTCTTATGCATTTTTGAATTTTATGATTATGATGACGACGATTATATCAGGTTATCAGACTTATAAAGGTTGGATTACGATTGGTGATCTAATGGCTATCCAACTATATATTTCACAATTTTGGACACCTATTGAATACTTCCTTGATGTTTATAAGGAGTACTCGGGAAGTAAGAAAATTATCGAAAATTTTATCAATTTTTTGGAACCTGTTCAGATTTCGTATGAGTCTATTCCAATTTTAGAGATAGTCTTAGAAAAGTATGTTAGCTTGGGGAGAGATGGTGAAGAACTGCATGAGCCACTAACAACTCGTTTAGAAAAAGGACATATTTATCGTATTGTTGGAGAAAATGGTGTTGGTAAGACGCGGCTGATTTTAGCGATAGTAGGTTACAGCATGAATTATCATGGTGAGATTTACTTACCTAATTATAGAAAGAATTCGAATTTTTCATACTGCCCTGCAGAACCTATTGCGAGTCGATTTTATAAAAATGAATTGAGTCAAGGTGCATCCATGGGACAACTAAAATTGTTGCAGTTGCAAGAAGCAGTAGCGGTGGAGAAAGATGTTTATATTTTTGATGAGCCAAGTAATTTTTTAGATTCACAAAACAAGAAAAAAGTCGTGCAAATCCTGTCCGACTTGTTAGCAAAACAAAAGTTAGTGATTTTGATTAGTCATGATGATGATTTAGTCGATTTTCCAACAGAAGTTATCACTCTTCAATCATGTGACAGTGAGTAAGGAAAAGTATAACTTTATTGAGTTTAAGAAATAGATTAGTAAAAATAGACTGGGTAAAAAGTCTTTAAAATCAGAAAAATGCATAATATCAGGTGTGCAAAAACTTGATATTATGCGTTTTATTGTGGTAATATTAATTCATTTTCTCCTGAAATTGAGTTTTTGCCTAGCCTCCTTTTCAAATCGTATGTTATAGACTATTACTTTTCTTTGCTTAAGTGGATGACTTGGTCATAGTGTTTTAAGTCTTCTTCTGTGTAGTGGTGAATGACTTCAATGACTGTTTGAGGTAGGGAGAAGAGCAAGGCGCTAATTTTTCTGCTATTTTCCAAGTCAAGATTGGCCTTGATTTCATCTGCTAAGATGAGTTGGCTATCATGGTAGAGGGCGCGGGCGATTTCTAGGCGTTGTTTCTCGCCACCAGACAGACTATCATTGCTGAGCGTTCGATTTTTCAAATGTTCTAATCCTGTTTTTTTGAGGATATGATTTAAAGTCTCTTTATTTTTATTCAATCCCAGAAGGATATTGTCTTCCAGAGATAGCGTGTCAAAGTAATGGCTATCTTGGAGAATATAGGAACTAATACTTGTGATTTCTTGACGTGACAGGTTCTGACCAGAAAAGCTAATCTGACCACTTGTTGGTGTCTCTTCTCCATGAATAATATTGAGCAGGGTTGTTTTACCAGAGCCACTTTCTCCGATAATGGCAATTTTTTCTCCTTGCTTAATGTACATGGAAATCGGAGACAGGAGGCTGTTCCCATCTTTTTCTAAGGAGATGCTGTTAAGCTGGATAGGGAAAATGTTTTCTATGCTTCTAGGTGAGATGGGATCAGACTGGTTCAAAAGTTTTTGGTATTTATTGAGAAGAGTTCGATTCGCTTTTCGGGTGTTGGTAAAGTAAGCCAACTCTTGGAATTGATAGCCGATATTATGGGAAACAAGATAGATAGCCACAAAACTCGCCGCATCTAAATAATTATAGTAGGTCATAAAGCCACCGATGACGATAGGGGTGACGGAGCAAAAGGCATCGATGCTATTGATAAAGAGACTGTTTAAAGTGCGTTGTTTTTCATAGTTGATTTCGGCATCTAGACTGGTTTGTAATTGTTTTTGGTAGCGAGTAAAAAAGTAGTCTTGCCTCTGATAATGGCGAATTTGTTGGCTACCACCAATAAAATTTGTCAAGCTTGCTAAGTAGCTCTGGTTAACAGTGGACCTCTTTTCAGAAAGTGAATCCAAACGCTTGGATCCGATCGTACTGCAGAGTACAGGAAAGGAGTAGAAGAGGATGAAAATCAAGCCCAAGTAAAAATTGGTCCATAGGGTATAGAGAATGGACACAGTTGTGAAGCCAAGAGAAGAAATGATGATGACCGTTGGCTCAATATAGTTTTCTTCTAGTTGCTTGACGTCGTTTTCTAGGTCAGACAAAATATCCTTTTCATCAATCTCATAACTGTTTAAAAATCGCTTGAAAATAGCACTCTTGATTCCATATTTGAAGTCAGTAATTAAACGGGCATAGTAATAGCGTTTCCCAGCCAAACCTAGTAAGAGGATAAGATTACCAAGGATTCCTAAAATCAAAACTTTCCAAAGAAGGCCTAGTTCTTGATTGGTAAAACTGGCAACAATATTCTGAACAAGGGCTGGCGTGATAATCGCTTCCAGCCAAGTAATGGCAATAGAAAAGAAGTAAAGTACGAGGTGCTTCTTAGTAACAAATCTTCTCAGCATAAAGAGTTGACCTCCCTATCGATATACATGTAATTAGTTTTAAAGTCATTATACTCCTTTTTATTAAATACTTCATATAAAAATGTAAGTCCTGAGAACGAAAAAGTCTAGCGAGTTATTGTCGCTAGACTTTAAAACTATTGCAAGTTAACCTTGTTTCTCAAGATGTAGTAGGTTCCGAGGTAAAAGATAGCTATGAAAATGAGTTCTTCAACAATGGCTATACCTGCTCCCATATAGAAATTGTCATTAAGTCCTACAAGTGAATTGACATAGAAATTAGAACTAAGATTGAAGGAAAGTTCAATAAATCCAATGACGATTTGGATACCAATGTAGGCTGCAACAGCGAGTGCTGTACGGTATTCATTGAAAAGCTGTCCAATGGAAATAGCCAGGTAGATGCAGAGGATTCCTGAAATGGTATTTAGTAGGAAGGATATACCTGTAAGAAAGATCTGAGGGAGATGTGTTTCTACAAATGTAATCACATAAGAAAGAGGAATCCATTCTGGAACCGTTATGGCCACAATAATAATAGCGCTTAGAGCTAGGACAGCAGTGCTAATCAACGACCAGATAAAGGCACCGATTAGTTTGGTTGTGATGATATGGTGTTCAGAAACTGGCAAGGTCAAAGTCAGATAGCCTTGTCGGTCATAGACACTACCTTTAAAGCGTTTAATAATCAAGAAAATGGTTGAAATTCCAAGTGTAATCATCAAGCCACCAAAGACAGTAGCTAGAAAAATGAGTAGGAGTGGTTTGCTTTCTTTGACAGGCAGATTGTTATAGGTCTGTGCTTGTATCCCGATAAGGGCAGAAAGGACTAGCACAGCAGCGTAGAGGGCTAAATACCACTTGTTAACATTTTTAAATTCGTAGCGAACTAAATTCCAAAACATAATAATCTCCTTTGCTTAGGCCTTAAATTCCTGACGGAAGAGTTGGTCAATGGATTCACCTGACTCATAGCGAATATCATCTACATTACCCTGACGGACGACTTTTCCATCCTTAAGGAAGACAATTTCATCTAAGATTGGCTCGATATCAGAAATCAAGTGGGTAGAAATCAAAACGGTAGAAGTTGGGGAGTAGTTGTTGATAATGGTATTGAGGATATAATCACGGGCTGCTGGGTCCACTCCACCAATAGGTTCGTCCAGAACATAGAGACGAGCATCACGGCTCATAACCAAAATCAGTTGTACCTTTTCTTTGTTTCCTTTTGATAATTTCTTGAGACGACTATTTTCATCAATGCCGAGGTCTGCAAGTAGATGATGGGCGCGTTCCAGATTGAAATCTTTATAGAAGGTCTTGAAGTAGGTTAGGGCCTCTTTGACCTTCATTTGCTCATTGAGATAGGTCGTATCAGGCAAATAAGCTACGATGGCCTTGGTTGCTGGACTTGGGTCCATGTCGTTGATGAGGACACGTCCTTGATCTGGTTGTAAGAGGCCATTGATTAGTTTAATCAGGGTTGTTTTCCCTGAGCCGTTTGGGCCGAGGAGACCGACAATTTTTCCAGCTGGGATGTCAAGGGAAACATTTTCAAGGGCTGGTGTTGCTCCATAAGATTTGGATACATTTTCAAATGCTAGTAATGACATAGGCTTAAACTCCTTTAATATAATCGCCGACTACGCCTGGTAGTTCTTCTTTTTCATAGCCAAAATGGGTCATGGAGGAAACGAAGTGTTCCAATTCTTCTTCCGATAATTGTTTGCGTGATTGGGAGATTAGCTCCTTATCCTCAGTCACAAATCGTCCAGTTGTGCGCTTGCTGTAGACAAATCCTTCTCGTTCGAGGTCTGACAAGGCTCTTTGGATGGTATTTGGATTGACACCCGCCTCGCTAGCCAGCTCTCGCACGGTTGGAAGTTGTTGATTGGGTTCCAGTGTATGGGAAACAATCTGAAGCTTGATTTTCTCCATAATCTGTAAATAGATGGGTTTTTTGTTGTCAAATGTCCAGGACATCTTGGTCTCCTTTCTTTTATCTATTTGTCTTAATTAAATAATACAACAAAACAAAAAACTTGTCAAGCAAAAAGAAGAATTGTTTTGGGAATCGTTTAAAAAATGGTATAATGAAAAGAAAACGATAAGGAGGGAAAGGATGCGTTGTCCAAAATGTGGGGCTACCAAGTCAAGTGTTATCGATAGTCGCCAAGCAGAAGAAGGGAACACTATTCGTAGAAGACGTGAGTGCGATGAATGCCAACACCGTTTTACAACCTACGAACGAGTAGAAGAAAGAACCTTAGTGGTTGTTAAAAAAGATGGCACACGGGAACAATTCTCCAGAGATAAAATCTTTAATGGGATTATCCGCTCAGCCCAGAAACGTCCTGTGTCAAGTGATGAAATCAACATGGTAGTCAATCGTATCGAACAGAAACTCCGTGGTCGAAATGAAAATGAAATTCAAAGTGAGGACATTGGTTCACTCGTCATGGAGGAGTTGGCTGAGTTAGATGAGATTACCTATGTGCGTTTTGCCAGTGTCTATCGTAGTTTTAAGGATGTTAGTGAGTTAGAGAGCTTGCTCCAACAAATCACCCAGTCCTCTAAAAAGAAAAAGGAAAAATAAATGAAGCCAATTGACCGTTTTTCTTATCTAAAGAATAATCGGGTGTCGCAAGATACCTCATCTCTGGTACAGTGCTACCTCCCGATTATCGGTCAGGAGGCACTGAGCCTTTATCTTTATACAATCAGTTTTTGGGATAATGGTAGAAAGGAATATCTTTTTTCAAGCATTCTTAACCATCTCAACTTTGGGATGGATAGACTGATAAAATCCTTGAAAATCCTATCTGCTTTTAATCTCTTAACCCTCTATCAAAAGGGGGATGTTTATCAGTTAGCCATTCAGGCTCCTCTATCTAGTCAAGACTTCTTGGAGCATCCTGTTTATCGCAGACTTTTGGAGAAAAAAATTGGCGATGCTGCTGTGGAGGATTTGAGAGTTGAGAGTGCTGAGGGAGAAGAAATACCTGTCTCACTCAATCAAGTCTTTCCAGACTTGGCAGAGCTGGGAAGTCAAGAAGATCTTGGTCTCAAGAAGAAAGTGGCCAACGATTTTGACTTAGACCATTTTCGTCAGCTTATGGCTCGAGATGGGCTTCGCTTTGCGGATGAGCAGTCCGATGTCTTAAACCTCTTTGCCATTGCCGAGGAGAAGAAATGGACTTGGTTTGAAACCTATCAATTGGCTAAGTCAACAGCTGTTTCCCAGGTTATTTCAACCAAACGAATGCGGGAAAAAATTGCTCAAAAACCGATTTCCTCTGACTTTAGTCCTAAGGAAGCGACCATTATCAAAGAAGCTAAAAGTAAGACTGCCCTGCAGTTCCTGGCAGAAATCAAGCAAACACGCAAGGGGACCATTACCCAAACAGAAAGAGAACTCTTGCATCAGATGGCTGGCTTGGGCTTGCTGGACGAAGTCATCAATATCATTCTCTTGTTGACCTTTAATAAGGTAGATTCGGCAAACATCAATGAGAAATATGCCATGAAGGTAGCCAATGACTATGCCTATCAAAAGATCCATTCGGCAGAAGAGGCAGTCTTGCGCATCCGTGAACGTGGGCAAAAGAGTCAGGCTCAAAAAGGCAGTAAACCGAGTCCTGCTAAGTCCAATGTACCCAAGTGGAGCAATCCAGATTATAAGAATGAAACCAGCGAGGAAACTCGTCTGGAACTAGAACGTAAGAAACAAGAACTATTAGCTCGATTAGAAAAAGGAGGAGATTAGATGGAAAGTGTCGGAGACGTACTCAAACGTCAGCCTAGCCGTTTTCATTATCAAGATTTGGTCCAGAAAATCATGAAGGACTCTGATGTTGCGGCCTTTATCCAGCAAGAATCCTTGACTCCAGAGGAATTAAATCGCAGTATCTCCAAGTTTAATCAGTACATCACCGAGCGTGACAAATTTCTCCGTGGTGATACGGATTATATTGCCAAAGGCTACAAGCCGATTTTGGTTATGAATCATGGTTATGCGGATGTTTCTTACGAAGAAACTCCTGAACTAATCGCGGCGGAAAAAGAAGCGGCTATTAAGAACCGTCTCAAGTTAATCAATCTGCCAGCCAGTCTCAAGCAAGCTAGTTTGGCTCAAGTAGACTTGGATGATTTGGGTCGCTTGCCAGTTTTTGAAAAGCTATTAGCCTTCGTGGAACAATATCCAACTATTCGAAAAGGTCTTTACTTATATGGAGACTTTGGTGTGGGTAAAAGTTTCATGGTGGCTGCCTTAGCCCATGATTTATCAGAAAAACGCGGTGTTTCATCCACTCTCCTCCACTATCCTAGCTTTGTCATTGATGTCAAAAATGCTATCGGTGATGGCAATGTCAAGACCTTGGTGGATGAGATTAAGCTTTCTGAAGTCCTGATTTTAGATGATATTGGTGCCGAGCAATCAACAGCTTGGGTACGTGATGAAATCCTGCAAGTCATTCTTCAATATCGGATGCAGGAAAATTTACCGACCTTTTTCACCTCCAACTTCAACTTTGAAGAATTGGAGCAGCATTTCGCTAAAGGGAAACATGGAAATGACGAAACCTGGGAAGCTAGACGGGTCATGGAACGCATCCGTTATTTGGCTGAGGAGACTCGTTTAGAAGGAGTAAACCGTCGATGACAGAAACGATTAAACTGATGAAAGCTCATAAGTCTGTTCGAAGATTTAAGGAACAAGTCCTTCCTCAAGAAGACTTGACTGAAATCCTGACAGCAGCCCAGATGGCCTCGTCTTGGAAGAATTTCCAATCCTACTCTGTGATTGTGGTACGAAGTCAAGAGAAGAAAGATGCCTTGTATGAATTAGTGCCTCAAGAGGCTATTCGCCAGTCTGCTGTTTTCCTTCTCTTTGTCGGAGATTTGAACCGAGCAGAAAAGGGAGCACGACTCCATACCGATACATTCCAACCCCAAGGTGTGGAAGGTCTCTTGATTAGTTCAGTCGATGCGGCTCTTGCTGGACAAAATGCCCTGCTGGCAGCTGAAAGTTTGGGCTATGGAGGTGTCATCATTGGTTTGGTACGGTACAAGTCAGAAGAAGTGGCAGAGCTTTTTAACCTGCCTGACTACACCTATCCTGTCTTTGGGATGGCACTAGGCTTACCAAATGAAGAACATGAAGTCAAACCTCGCTTGCCATTGAATCAAGTGGTGTTTGAGGAAGAATACCGAGAACAGTCAACTGAGGCAATCCAAGCTTATGACCGTGTACAGGCTGACTATGCTGGGGCGCGTGCAACCACAAGCTGGAGTCAGCGCCTAGCAGAACAGTTTGGTCAAGCAGAACCAAGCTCAACTAGAAAAAATCTTGAACAAAAGAAGTTATTGTAGAAAGTGAGAAATTATGGCCCTACCAACTATTGCCATTGTAGGACGTCCCAATGTTGGGAAATCAACCCTATTTAATCGGATCGCTGGTGAGCGAATCTCCATTGTAGAGGATGTCGAAGGAGTGACACGTGACCGTATCTATGCAACGGGTGAGTGGCTCAATCGTTCCTTTAGCATGATTGATACAGGAGGAATCGATGATGTCGATGCTCCTTTCATGGAACAAATCAAGCACCAGGCAGAAATTGCCATGGAAGAAGCCGATGTTATCGTCTTCGTCGTGTCTGGTAAGGAAGGAATTACCGATGCGGACGAATACGTAGCCCGTAAACTTTATAAAACCCATAAACCAGTTATCCTCGCGGTTAACAAGGTGGACAACCCTGAGATGCGAAATGATATCTATGATTTCTATGCTCTCGGTTTGGGTGAACCATTGCCTATCTCATCTGTCCATGGTATCGGTACAGGGGATGTGCTAGACGCTATTGTAGAAAATCTTCCAAATGAATATGAGGAAGAAAACCCGGATGTCATTAAGTTTAGCTTGATTGGTCGTCCTAATGTCGGAAAATCAAGCTTGATTAACGCTATTTTGGGAGAAGACCGTGTCATTTCCAGTCCTGTTGCTGGAACAACGCGTGACGCTATTGATACCCACTTTACAGATACAGATGGTCAAGAGTTTACCATGATTGATACAGCTGGTATGCGTAAGTCTGGTAAGGTTTATGAAAATACCGAGAAATACTCTGTCATGCGTGCCATGCGTGCTATTGACCGTTCAGATGTGGTCTTGATGGTCATCAATGCGGAAGAGGGTATCCGTGAATACGACAAGCGTATCGCTGGATTTGCCCACGAAGCTGGTAAAGGGATGATTATCGTGGTCAATAAGTGGGATACACTTGAAAAGGACAACCACACTATGAAAAACTGGGAAGAAGATATTCGTGAGCAGTTCCAATACCTGCCTTACGCACCGATTATCTTTGTATCCGCTTTGACCAAGCAACGTCTCCACAAACTTCCTGAGATGATTAAGCAAATCAGTGAAAGTCAAAATACACGTATTCCATCAGCTGTTTTGAACGATGTGATTATGGATGCTATTGCCATCAACCCAACACCGACAGACAAAGGAAAACGTCTCAAGATTTTCTATGCGACTCAAGTGGCAACTAAACCACCAACCTTTGTTATCTTTGTCAACGAAGAAGAACTTATGCACTTTTCTTACCTACGTTTTTTGGAAAATCAAATCCGCAAGGCCTTTGTCTTTGAAGGAACACCAATCCATCTCATCGCAAGAAAACGCAAATAAAAAAGTAGAATCTGGAATGACATTTCCAGATTTTTTTGATAGAATGAAGATAAAGAAAGCGCTGTCAAATCGAGAGGGGCTGGTGATGAAACATTTGTTTAAATTGATAATCCTATTTCCCTGGTTTTACTTTTTCAGCTGGATTGAAAAGGCCAATAGAGATAGTAAATTTTTCCCAATTTTTTACTATTTTTACTGGTTTTACATCCCCCTCTATGCTCTTTTTAGCCTTGCTTGGACAGTTATTTCAGTTCTGTTTTTCAATATCGTCTTGAGAAATGTGACAGATATCAAGTTATGGGGCATTTGGTTTCTTTTTATTCTGCTAGCTATTGGTCTGAATAGGTCAACTTATTTCTGTTTCAAAAAAATGCTTCGCTTGAGACGAGAACTAGGGGAGTCTAAAGGCGGAAGGCATTGATTTATATCGGTTTTTATTTGTAGGAGGTGGCTTATGAAGATTCCTCTCTTAACTTTGGCAAGGCATAAATTTGTTTATGTCTTGCTTACTTTAATTTTTCTTGCTTTGGTTTATCGTGATTTTTTGATGACTTATTTCTTTTTTGATATTCATGCGCCTGACCTAGCCAAATTCGATGGACAAGCAATTAAAAATGACTTATTAAAATCAGCTTTAGATTTTCGTATTCTCCAGTTCAACTTAGGTTTTTATCAATCATTTATTATTCCAATTATGATTTCTTTGCTAGGTTTTCAATACATTCAGCTGAAAAATAAAGTTTTACGATTGAGTATTGGAAGAGAAGTGAGTTATCAAGGGTTAAAAAGGAAGTTGACTTTTCAAGTTGCAAGTATCCCTTGTGTGCTGTATTTAGTAACAGTACTGATAATTGCAATTTTAACTTATTTCTTTGGGACTTTTTCTCCTCTTGAATGGAATTCTCTATTTTCTGATGGGAGTAGTTTACAAAGGATTCTAGATGGAGAGATAACAAGTTATTTGTTCTTTACTTGTGTCCTACTAATCGGTATTTTCATCAATACGGTCTATTTTTTAAAAATAGTTGATTATTTAGGGAATGTGACTCGTTCGGCAATTGCCTATTTGATGTTTCTTTGGCTTGGTTCTATGCTGCTCTATAGTATCTTGCCATACTATATGGTTCCTATGACGAGTTTGATGCAGGCTAGCTATGGGGATGTCAGTTTGATGAGACTCTTTACTCCTTATATCCTTTATATTGTCTCTTATATGGTGCTTGAAAAATATGAAGATAATGTTTAAGAATTTTAACAATATTTGGTTAAAGAGAAAGATCGTTTTACTACTTCGTATAGTTCTGATGATGATTTTGATAAACTATCTATTGTCAACAGCGGTTCAAAAGCAGGATGTTTTTCTCTTTTTCAAGAGGGAATTGATTTCAATCTTTTCCTATAATGACTATTCTGAAGTGAATTTAGAAATCCCCAAACTCTTGTTAAACCTTTCTATTTTCATGGTAGGATGGCTCTCTGTCATTTTACTTGAAAGTGATTTGGCAGACCATTATCATCATTTGATTCGCTATCAATCAAGCTCCTTTTTCGATTATACAAGGAAACGATTGGTTGTCATTTCTAAATTTTTTACTCAAGATTTATTTGTCTGGTTTCTTGGTTTACTTCCGCTAGGAATTCATTTCAAAACAGTCACACTTTTCTTTTTACTTGCTCAGTTAACGATCTTGTACTTGCTACTTTCTTATCTGATAGCACTTATTAGTGCGGGCGCTGGTTTTTCCTTTTTTCTCTATTTTTTAGCATTTGTGGGACAAGAATGGATGATGGATCATATTGTAACAGTGTATTTAGTACTCTTAAGTTTATTAGTTATCTTGATTGTTAGTCGGTTAGAAGAGAAATTTAAGAAAGGATAAACGATGAGACTTGAAATTATAAATGGACAGAAAATTTATGGGAAAAGACCTATTTTAAATCAGTTAAATCTGGTCTTTCAATCAGGAAAAATTTATGGACTTAAAGGTGATAATGGATCTGGCAAGACGGTTCTTTTAAAGGTACTTGCTGGTTATATTAAGCTTGACAAAGGAAAAGTTCTTCAAGATGGTAAAGTTTACGGGGTAAAAAATCATTATATTCAGGATGCAGGAATTTTAATTGAAAAGGTAGAGTTTCTATCTCATTTATCCCTTAGAGAAAATTTGGAACTGTTAAGGTATTTTTCATCTAAAGTTACGGAAAAAAGAATTACCTATTGGATTCAATACTATGATTTACAGGAATTTGAAGACGTTGAGTACCGTCATTTATCCTTAGGAACGAAACAAAAAATGGCCTTGATTCAAGCCTTTATTTCCGAACCATCTATACTCTTTCTCGATGAACCTATGAATGCTTTAGATGAGAAGAGTGTGAGGTTGACCAAACAGGTCATTTTATCTTACCTGAAAAAAGAAAATGGTTTGGTTATCCTGACTTCGCACATATCGGAAGATATTTCAGACCTTTGCACAGATGTATTAGTTGTCGAAAATGGGCATATACAATATTTAAAGGATATACAATCCTAGGAGGTAGCTTATGGCACATCTAAAATCATTTATTACACGCTATTCTAAGGTCTATATTGGTTTAGTTCTGCTGATCTGGCTGGCTTTCTTCTTTCTTCCTTGGGATAAACCAGTTCTGGGAATATCTATCAATCTCTTAATCATGCAGAAAGTTTTACTAGTTTTTGGAATTCTGTCGATTTTGATGGCCTTGCTGTCCAAGAAAGTCAGTCTCTTTGTTTTTGGATTGATCTGCTGTTTTTCTCTTTGGATAAATCTATTTATCCTATTTGCGATTTTGCCGATTTTTGTTGGCAATTAATCAGTCATAAAAATCAGAGAGGTTAGCTTGGAAACTAGCGGTAACTTCTAAAACTAACTTCCAGTTTCCCACAACCTAGCTTTTAGTATAAGAAAAACGCGTGAAATCGGTGGAAATCCGTCTTAGAGTAACTTCCGCTGGTTTTCTTTTTCTTGATATATAAGGGTTCAAAAGCGAAAAGACACAGAAAAAAGTGCACGACAAATAGCCCTAAAACAGAGTCGTCTTAGAGTAACTTCCAGTTGCTAGCGTTTAGTGTGAGACTTTTCGATGGTGATAAGATGTGTAGTTAGAGGGGAAAATTCCCTTTATTTCAATAAATCAGGTGATAAGTGTGTGTCTTCTGGTTTGACAAATTGGCAACCCAGAAGAGCAGCGATGTCCTCGCCAAAGTTGAAGGTGAAGACGTCGTAAGCAGATTTTCCTTGAAACTCTTCTCGTTTCAAGGAATTGACATGGGAAATGACTAGATTGACGTCTTTCTGAGTCAGCTGGTCAAAGGAAGTGTCCTTGGGAAGAATGTCTCGCAAAACTGTATGATTCTTCTCAATCCGCCCCTTCTGGTCAGGACGGCTAGGGTCACAGAAGTAGAGGTAAGACTTACCATCAATGTCTCTCTCAAGCTCCTCCACATAGGAGAACTCAGATCCGTTGTCCGTGAGAATGACAGGGAAGAGCTGATGGAACGCATACCCTCCGTCCATGACTCTTTCTTTCAAAGCTGCGAATTTAGTGGCGACCTCCAGAGCGGTCTTGTTGTCCAAAAGCAAGGCGAAGAGGAAGTTGCAGAAGGAAACGTTGAAGGTGAGTAGCACCTTTCCACCAGGTCTGCCGATGACCGTGTCCATTTCCAACCATTTGAAGAAATCATCTGTTTCTCGTAACTCTTGGAAATCTTGGTAGGTCCGCCCAATTTTTAGCTCTTTGGGAATAGCTACTTTTCTGGATTTTCTGCGTTCCTTGAACTTGACCATCCGAGGAAAATCAATGGGTTTGGCTGTCAGATATCCCAGCTTGGCATGCCGATACACCGTAGCTTTCGACATAGGTAGGTTATGTGTCTGAATGATATGGTAGATGCTTTGTTTCTTCTGGATGCCTTGGGTTAAGACCTTATCCATCTGATAAAAACTTTCCTTGTTTAGGGGGATGCCCTGTCTGGATTCCCTCAACATAGTCTCGTACTGTTCCTGCGCCTTTTTCGCGTAGTAAAGATAGCGGTTAAACCCACAATCCGTCCTCTTTTTTGGACAGTTGTTACAGACATAAGGAGCTTTTTTGAGAAGAGGGCAATCCGTGCAATCAGATTTGACGGATGTTGGATGCGTGATGCGATTGCGCTTGATTTCCTTTGAAATCGTTGACGGATCTTTTCCCATCTTCTCAGCGATGGAACGGAAAGTCTCCTGTTGGCTGATTCCAGTTTGGATGTCAATACGGTCTTCTAGAGTGAGATGTTTTTGTTTTTTCGTCATGAGGTGCCTCCTCACGAAAAGTCTCAGGCTTAATTCTAGCATAATTCGTCGTCTGAGACTAACTTCCAGTTTTGGGAGAGAGCTGGAAGTTACTTTTAGAAGTTACGCTTGGAAACTAGCCTCTTTTTCCTTTTCAAAATGGGGATTCTTCCTTGAAAATAATCAGTAATTGTGCTAAAATTAAAAGAACATTCTAAAATATTCGGAATTTAAAGTAAGGAAAAACATGGCTAATATTTTAAAAACAATTATCGAAAATGATAAAGGAGAAATCCGTCGTCTGGAAAAGATGGCTGACAAGGTTTTCAAATACGAAGACCAAATGGCTGCTTTGACTGATGACCAACTAAAAGCAAAAACAGTTGAATTTAAAGAACGTTATCAAAATGGAGAATCACTGGATTCATTGCTTTATGAAGCATTTGCGGTTGTCCGTGAAGGTGCTAAACGTGTCCTAGGTCTATTCCCATATAAGGTTCAGGTCATGGGGGGAATCGTTCTTCACCATGGTGACGTGCCAGAAATGCGTACAGGGGAAGGGAAAACCTTGACTGCGACCATGCCCGTATACCTCAATGCCCTTTCAGGTAAAGGGGTTCACGTAGTTACGGTCAATGAATATCTATCTGAACGTGACGCGACTGAGATGGGTGAATTGTACTCATGGCTTGGTTTGTCAGTAGGGATTAACTTGGCTGCCAAATCTCCAATGGAGAAAAAAGAAGCCTATGAGTGTGATATTACCTACTCAACCAACTCAGAAATCGGATTTGACTACCTTCGTGACAACATGGTTGTTCGCGCTGAAAACATGGTACAACGTCCGCTTAACTATGCTTTGGTCGATGAGGTTGATTCAATCTTGATTGACGAGGCACGTACACCTTTGATTGTATCAGGTGCTAACGCAGTTGAAACCAGTCAGCTCTACCACATGGCAGACCACTATGTAAAATCTTTGGACAAAGACGACTACATCATCGATGTGCAGTCTAAGACTATTGGTTTGTCTGATTCAGGGATTGACAAGGCTGAAAGCTACTTCAAGCTTGAAAATCTCTATGACATCGAAAATGTGGCTTTGACTCACTTTATCGATAACGCCCTTCGTGCCAACTACATCATGCTTCTCGATATTGACTATGTAGTGAGCGAAGAGCAAGAAATCTTGATTGTCGACCAATTTACAGGTCGTACCATGGAAGGTCGTCGTTATTCTGATGGATTGCACCAAGCCATTGAAGCTAAAGAAGGTGTGCCAATTCAGGATGAAACCAAGACATCTGCCTCAATCACTTACCAAAACCTCTTCCGTATGTACAAGAAATTGTCTGGTATGACAGGTACAGGTAAGACCGAGGAGGAAGAATTCCGTGAAATTTACAACATTCGTGTTATTCCAATTCCAACAAACCGTCCTGTTCAACGTATTGACCATCCAGACTTGCTTTTTGCTAGCATTGAAGCTAAGTTTAAGGCCGTTGTTAAAGATGTTAAGGCTCGTTACCAAAAAGGTCAACCTGTCTTGGTTGGTACAGTAGCGGTTGAAACCAGTGACTACATTTCTAAAAAATTGGTCGAAGCTGGTGTTCCTCACGAAGTCTTGAACGCCAAAAACCACTATAAAGAAGCCCAAATCATTATGAATGCTGGTCAACGTGGTGCTGTTACCATTGCGACTAACATGGCCGGTCGTGGTACCGACATCAAGCTTGGTGAAGGAGTTCGTGAACTTGGAGGACTTTGTGTTATTGGTACAGAACGTCATGAAAGCCGTCGTATCGACAACCAGCTTCGTGGACGTTCAGGTCGTCAAGGAGATCCAGGTGAATCACAATTCTACCTATCTCTTGAAGATGACTTGATGAAACGTTTTGGTTCTGAACGCTTGAAAGGAATCTTTGAACGTCTCAACATGTCTGAAGAGGCGATTGAGTCTCGCATGTTGACACGTCAGGTTGAAGCTGCACAAAAACGTGTCGAAGGAAATAACTACGATACCCGTAAACAAGTCCTTCAATACGATGATGTCATGCGTGAACAACGTGAGATTATCTATGCTCAACGTTACGACGTTATCACTGCAGATCGTGACTTGGCACCTGAAATTCACTCTATGATTAAACGCACGATTGGTCGTGTCGTTGATGGTCATGCGCGTTCAAAACAAGATGAAAAACTAGAGGCAATTTTAAACTTTGCTAAGTACAACTTGCTTCCTGAAGATTCTATTTCTGTTGAAGACTTGTCAGGCTTGTCTGATAAGGCTATTAAGGAAGAACTCTTCCAACGTGCCTTGAAGGTTTACGATAGTCAAGTTTCAAAACTACGCGATGAAGAAGCAGTCAAAGAATTCCAAAAAGTCTTGATTCTACGAGTTGTAGATAACAAGTGGACAGATCATATCGATGCCCTTGATCAATTGCGTAACGCGGTTGGACTTCGTGGTTATGCTCAGAACAACCCAGTTGTTGAGTATCAGGCAGAAGGTTTCCGTATGTTTAATGATATGATTGGTTCGATTGAGTTTGATGTGACACGCTTGATGATGAAAGCACAAATTCATGAACAAGAAAGACCACAAGCAGAACACCATATCAGTACAACAGCGACTCGTAATATCGCTGCCCACCAAGCAAATATGCCTGAAAATCTGGATTTGAGTCAGATTGGACGGAATGAACTTTGCCCATGTGGTTCTGGTAAGAAGTTTAAAAACTGTCACGGTAAAAGACAATAAAATGAGATAGTTTAGAGGCGGATACCTTGTGAAAAGTAAATTTTTACTTGGTATCCGTTTGATTTATAAGGAGATGAGTTATGGTATTTACAGCAAAAAGTCCTAAAATTAATATTGAAGAAGTTCGTGCCTTATCAAAATTAGAAGGCCAAGCTTTGGAGAGAAAATCACAGCGCGATCAAGAGCTAGAAGCCATTATACGTGGAGAAGACCAGAGAATTCTCTTGGTAATCGGGCCATGCTCATCTGACAATGAAGAAGCTGTCCTTGAGTACGCTAAGCGTTTGGCAGTCCTACAAGAAGAAGTAGCAGACCGTATCTTTATGGTTATGCGTGTTTATACTGCCAAACCCCGTACCAACGGAGATGGCTATAAGGGCTTGATTCACCAGCCTAACACAGCAGAAGCCCCTAGCCTCATCAACGGAATTAAAGCCGTTCGACATCTTCACTATCGTGTTATCACGGAAACAGGTATGACAACAGCTGATGAAATGCTTTATCCTGAAAATCTACCGCTTGTGGATGATTTGATTTCTTACATGGCGGTTGGTGCCCGTTCAGTTGAAGACCAGCAACACCGCTTTGTGGCCAGTGGGGCAGATTTCGCGACTGGGTTTAAAAATCCAACCTCTGGAAATCTCAATGTCATGTTTAATGGGATTTATGCTGCTCAAAACAAACAGAGTTTCCTTTTCCTAGGAAAAGAAGTGGAAACAACTGGGAACCCGCTTTCGCACGCTATTCTTCGTGGAGCAATCAATGAGTATGGTAAGAATATTCCTAACTACTACTATGATAATTTGATGGATACCATTGCCCAGTATGAGAAAATGGGCTTGGAAAATCCCTTTATCATTGTGGATACCAATCATGACAACTCTGGTAAGCAATACATGGATCAGATTCGAATTGTCCGCCAGACCTTGATTAACCGTGATTGGAATGAAAAAATCAAGCAGTATGTTCGTGGCTTTATGATTGAGTCTTATCTAGAAGACGGCCGTCAAAACGAACCAGAAGTATTTGGCAAGTCGATCACAGACCCTTGCCTTGGCTGGGAAAATACGGAAGCCCTCGTCAGAGAAATCTACCAAACGCTAGGAGAATAAGATGGCATTTATTGAAAAAGGTCAAGAAATCGATATTGAAGCAATCAAGGCAGAAACCCAATTGTCTGTGGAAGCCCTGCGACTAAAGGAGCGTCGTGATAGAGAATTGGCAGACATTATTTCAGGAGAAGATGACCGCATCCTTTTGGTGATTGGTCCTTGCTCTTCTGATAATGAAGAAGCTGTCTTGGAATATGCCCGCCGTTTATCAGCCTTGCAAAAGAAGGTGGCGGACAAGATTTTCATGGTTATGCGTGTTTATACAGCTAAACCACGCACCAACGGAGACGGCTATAAAGGCTTGGTTCATCAGCCAGATACTTCTAAGGCTCCAAGCCTGATTAACGGTTTGCAGGCTGTGCGCCAGTTGCATTACCGCGTGATTACAGAGACTGGTTTGACAACGGCAGACGAGATGCTTTATCCGTCAAATCTGGTCTTAGTAGATGATTTGGTTAGCTACCATGCTGTTGGGGCTCGTTCTGTGGAAGACCAAGAGCACCGCTTTGTGGCTTCAGGAATTGATGCACCAGTCGGGATGAAAAATCCAACTTCTGGAAATTTGGGTGTTATGTTTAATGGCATTTATGCTGCTCAGAACAAACAGACCTTCCTTTTCCATGGGCAAGAAGTTGAGACTTCAGGAAATCCCTTGGCCCATGTCATCCTTCGTGGGGCAGTTAATGAGTATGGGAAAAATGAGCCTAACTTTTACTATGAAACTTTGCTAAATGCCATTGAACGTTATGAGACCATGGGACTTGAAAATCCTTTTATCCTCATCGACACCAACCATGATAATTCAGGCAAGCAATATATGGAGCAAATTCGGATTGTTCGCCAGACCTTGCAAAATCGTGATTGGAATGAGAAGATTAAAAAGGCAGTTCGAGGCTTTATGATTGAATCTTACCTAGCAGATGGTCGTCAAAACCAACCAGAGGTCTTTGGTTGCTCGATTACCGATCCTTGTCTAGGTTGGGAAAATACAGAGGCCTTGGTAGAAGAAATTTATGCTACCTTGACAAAATAAGTGAAAAGGATGGAGTTGGGGAATCTCAACTCCTTTTGACGAGAATGATAGTTGGACATGGAATTGACATCGAAGAATTGGCTTCGATAGAAAGCGCAGTTACACGACATGAAGGATTTGCTAAGCGCGTGCTGACAGCTAAGGAAATGGAGCGGTTTAACAGTCTTAAAGGGCGCAGGCAAATAGAATTTTTAGCTGGTCGCTGGTCGGCTAAGGAGGCCTTTTCCAAGGCCATGGGAACGGGTATTGGCAAGCTCGGTTTTCAGGATTTGGAAATCTTGAACAATGAACGCGGGGCGCCTTATTTTAGTCAGGCACCATTTTCAGGAAAGATTTGGCTATCTATCAGCCATACCGATCAGTTTGTGACAGCTAGTGTCATTTTGGAGGAAAATCATGAAAGCTAGTCCACATAGACCAACCAAGGCTCTGATTCATCTGGGAGCTATTCGACAAAATATTCAGCAAATGGGGGCTCATATCCCTGAAGGAACGCTCAAATTTGCAGTAGTCAAGGCTAATGCCTATGGGCATGGGGCTGTTGCTGTTGCGACGGCTATTCAAGATGATGTTGATGGCTTTTGCGTTTCGAATATTGATGAAGCCATTGAACTCAGACAGGCTGGACTCAGCAAACGAATCCTCATTTTAGGAGTTTCTGAAATCGAAGCTGTTTCTCTTGCTAAAGAATACGATATCACCTTGACTGTGGCTGGACTGGAGTGGATTCAAGCACTCTTAGATAAGGAAGCGGACTTAACTGGATTGACAGTCCACCTTAAGATTGACTCAGGCATGGGACGGATTGGTTTTAGAGAGGTTCGTGAGGTTGAGCAGGTTCAAGCTTTGCTCCAACAACACGGTGCTTATGTTGAAGGGATTTTTACCCACTTTGCTACTGCTGATGAAGAATCAGATGACTACTTTAATGTCCAGTTAGAACGGTTTAAAGATATTTTGGCTAGTATGAAGGAAGTCCCAGAGCTGATCCATGCCAGCAATTCGGCAACGACTCTTTGGCATGCAGAGACTATTTTCAATGCGGTTCGCATGGGAGATGCCATGTATGGTCTCAACCCAAGTGGAGAGGTCTTGGACTTGCCCTATGACTTGAAACCAGCCTTGACCTTGGAATCTGCTCTGGTTCATGTCAAGACAGTTTCAGCTGGAGCTTGCATGGGCTACGGAGCGACCTATCAGGCGGATAGCGAGCAAGTCATCGCGACCGTGCCAATCGGCTATGCGGATGGTTGGACACGTGACATGCAGAATTTTTCTGTCTTGGTAGATGGTCAAGCTTGCCCAATCGTCGGGCGGGTTTCTATGGACCAAATCACCATTCGTCTGCCTAAGATTTATCCGCTAGGAACAAAAGTAACCTTGATTGGGTCCAACGGGGACAAGGAGATCACAGCTACTCAGGTAGCGGCCTACCGCGGGACTATTAACTATGAGGTAGTTTGTCTCCTCAGCGACCGCATTCCGAGAGAATATTATTAAAAAGAAAGGAGTGGAGCATGAATCTACATCAACCCTTGCATGTCTTACCTGGTGTGGGACCAAAGTCAGCAGAAAAATACGCCAAACTAGGAATTGAAAACTTGCAAGACCTATTGCTCTACTTTCCTTTCCGTTATGAAGACTTTAAAACCAAGCAAGTGCTGGAACTGGAAGACGGTGAAAAGGCGGTTCTCTCTGGTCAAGTCGTGACTCCTGCTAGTGTCCAGTATTATGGTTTTAAGCGTAATCGCCTGCGCTTTAGTCTTAAGCAGGGAGAAGTTGTTTTTGCGGTGAATTTCTTTAACCAGCCCTATCTAGCAGACAAGATAGAGTTGGGAGCAACCCTTGCTGTCTTTGGAAAATGGGATCGCGCCAAGGCTAGTCTGACTGGAATGAAGGTCCTAGCTCAGGTGGAAGATGACCTCCAACCTGTCTATCGTCTGGCTCAGGGAATCAGTCAAGCTAGTCTGGTCAAGGTCATCAAAACAGCCTTTGATCAGGGACTGGACCTCTTGATAGAGGAAAATCTTCCCCAGTCTTTGCTGGACAAATACAAACTCATGTCCCGTTGTCAGGCCGTTCGTGCCATGCATTTTCCTAAGGATTTGGCAGAATACAAGCAAGCCCTTCGCCGTATCAAATTTGAGGAACTCTTTTATTTCCAAATGCAATTGCAGACGCTCAAGTCTGAGAATAGAGTTCAGGGAAGTGGTCTGGACCTGAACTGGTCTCAGGAAAAAGTGACAGCAGTCAAGGAAAGTCTTCCTTTTGCCCTGACTCAAGCTCAAGAAAAGAGTTTGCAGGAAATTTTAACCGACATGAAGTCGGACCACCACATGAATCGTCTCCTACAAGGGGATGTGGGGAGCGGAAAAACGGTGGTCGCTGGCTTGGCCATGTTTGCAGCAGTGACAGCTGGCTACCAGGCTGCTCTCATGGTGCCAACAGAAATCCTTGCAGAGCAACATTTTGAGAGTTTACAGAACCTCTTTCCAGACTTGAAACTGGCTCTCTTGACAGGTTCCTTGAAGGTTGCAGAAAAGAGAGAAGTCTTGGAGACAATTGCCAAGGGTGAGGCTGATTTGATTATTGGAACTCACGCTCTGATTCAGGATGGGGTGGATTATGCTCGTCTGAGCTTGATTATCATCGATGAGCAGCACCGTTTTGGTGTGGGGCAAAGACGTATTTTACGGGAAAAAGGCGACAATCCAGATGTCCTCATGATGACGGCAACTCCCATTCCACGAACCTTGGCCATCACAGCCTTTGGCGATATGGATGTTTCCATTATCGACCAGATGCCAGCAGGGCGGAAGCCTATTGTGACTCGCTGGATCAAGCATGAGCAATTACCTCAGGTCTTGACTTGGTTAGAGGGGGAAATCCAAAAAGGTTCTCAAGCCTATGTCATCTCTCCCTTGATTGAAGAATCAGAAGCTCTGGATTTGAAAAATGCCATTGCCTTATCAGAAGAGTTGACGGCTCATTTTGCAGGTAAGGCAGAAGTGGCTCTTCTACATGGTAAGATGAAGAGTGACGAAAAAGACCAGATAATGCAGGATTTCAAAGAGCGAAAAACGGATATTCTGGTTTCGACAACGGTTATTGAGGTTGGGGTCAATGTTCCTAATGCGACTGTTATGATTATCATGGATGCCGATCGCTTCGGGCTCAGCCAACTTCACCAGCTCAGAGGTCGTGTCGGTCGGGGGGACAAGCAGTCCTATGCTGTGTTAGTTGCCAATCCTAAGACGGATTCTGGGAAAGACCGCATGCGCATCATGACAGAAACGACCAATGGATTTGTCCTTGCGGAGGAAGATTTGAAAATGCGTGGTTCAGGTGAGATTTTTGGAACCAGACAGTCAGGCCTTCCAGAATTCCAAGTGGCTGATATTATCGAAGATTTTCCGATTTTAGAAGAAGCCAGAAAGGTTGCTAGCTACATTAGTTCTATTGAAGGCTGGGAAGAGGATCCAGAATGGCGCATGATTGCCCTTCATTTGGAGAAGAAAGAACATCTAGATTAAGCTTTCTCTAAGGAAATCTTAAGCTAGCTTTCAGGTTTGGCCCTTATACTAGAGTCATCAAAAAGAAACGAGGACTCTCACATGACAGTAACGATTAAAGTAAATTACCAAACCACTTTCCAAAAGAAAGAAGCAAAAAATTAAGATTGAACAGGAGAAAAAGGGCGGAGATGCTCTTTTTTTGTTTCTGAAAGCACAATTTATTGAATCTAAAATAGCACACTGCGGATTCTAAAAAATTTCTAGAAATTATAGTAGATTGAATCCGAAATAGTCCACCGAGTTTTCTAAAACATTGCTAGAAATTAGCTTGAATTCCGCAATCAATTTGTTCAGTTTTTATTTCATTTAACTATAATTTGACTTTCCTAATTTCTTTGTTCATATATTATTTCAATACACTATATCTTACTATTTCAGAGCCCACATCTAGCATAACTAAAAAAACAGATTCTTCCATCTATTACGGAAAAATCTGTCATTGATTTAATGATTTACAAAAACTCCAACCACGGTTTACGAACCTCGTCTTTGCTGGTTTCTCTGTATTTTTTGAGTTCCAAGAATGCCATCTTGACTAGATGGTGTTCCTGTCCATTGTTTGTGATTGTCTTAATCTTTCAATAACGCCTCAAACTCAGCGACAGTCATACCCAATTGATCACTTGCAAATTCGGAAGTTAAAACATGTTGGCGTACCATATCCAGAAATGCAAAAAGTTTCCCTTCTTCCCTTCCTTCAACTTTCCCACGTTCCAATCCCTGTTCAATCCCTTCCGCCCTAGCAGTCTCCAAGGCATAATCCTGAGCCAATAACGCTTGTTCTTCACGCATACGTAGTTGACTAAACATTTTCCTGTCCTCCTCGGACCAGCTCTTGTAGTCTAGCAGTTGATCTGCCTGGCTAATGGCTCGCTCGGGTTGCTGGGTAAAGGGTTTATTACCGAAAAACTCCAACCACGGTTTACGAACCTCGTCTTTGCTGGTTTCTCTGTATTTTTTGAGTTCCAAGAATGCCATCTTGACTAGATGGTTTTCTTGTCCGTTGTTTGTGATGGTTAAGACCTCACCTGTCGTATCTTCTCGCATACTAAAGCTATGAAAAGCCAGGTCATCTGAGAAATAATTACTATCCACAATAGCGATTGCGTAAACAGGAGCGATATGCTTGTAACTCTGGTGGGTGTCACCTTCACGTTGGCGAATTTTCTCAAGATTCTGATTGACCTGACTACATAGATAAGCCCACAAGCGATTGATGAAAAAATTCTGATGATGTACTTGTATTTCGATAATAACCTGTGTTCCATTGTCCAACTCTGCCAAAACGTCTATACTAGTGTAAAAATCCTGAGCCGAGTAGGGCAGGGAAGGTAAGACATGAATATTGCTCCCCTCCAAAATGGTCACATTTTTGGCTGGCAAGTCCAGCATATCGCGAATAAATTGACAAGTGATTTCTGGATTGCTAAAGATTTTCTTAGCAACCAAATCGTTGGTCGGGCTGATGCCCGGATGTCTGAGAATCATCCATTCCCTCCTTCTATTATACCATATTTTAAAATCTAATTTTGCTAGATTCGATGGTTCTATCTATTTATTCGGAAAAAAGAGGATAAATGAAATAGTAAATAAAAAATAAGAACAGCGGATAAGCAATAAATTTTAAGATTATCTGTCTTCTCCGCTTATCTGATAATAAATAAGGTTCGCAATATAGCCTTTTCTCTCTACCCTATTTGCAACAGTCTTTAGATAGGACATTCCAGTCTTATCCATAACATGATCTGAAGCTGGGTTGAGACTGGCATATCGTGCTTTGACTTTTTGAAAACCTGCTTGAGTAAAACAGAAGTCTAAGATAGCTTTTAAGGCCTCTGTCATAAGGCCACGACTCCAATAGTTTTTTCCTAAAACATAGCCAATTTCACAACTGGAATCATCCTCATTCATCTCAACGATGCTGCTATCTCCTATCACTTGATCTGGGTTTTCTTTGAGGTAAATGGCTCATTTGTAATAGTTGGGATTGGCATAGGAAGAAACCCAATTACGAATTGAGTTTCGAGTGACCTCAACATCAGGATGGGGATTCCAAGTAACATAGGTCAGATTCTCAGCAGACGAAGCCCGATTTTGAAACATGGCTTCCGCATCACTCTCCACAAATCTTCTCAAGATTAAACGGTTTGTCTGTAATATTTGCGTACCTATTGCTTTCATGATGTTACCTCGCTTTCTGGTGTGTGATTCTCTATTCAATCTCCATTGAAACTATAGTATATCGAGATAAGCTGTAGACAAATCAACTGGGACATTCACATTAATTTCTAAAAATACTTTAGAAGTTAATTGGTACTATTCTAGATTCAATTGATTATACTTTCTGTCAGTAGGTTTGAGGGAGGAAAAGCTAAATTCACTTTCTATTTATACTTAATGAAAATCAAAGAGCAAACTAGGAAATTAGCCGTAGGTTGCTCAAAGCACTGCTTTGAGGTTGTAGATAAGACTGACCAAGTCAGTTACATATATACTCCAAGGCGATATTGACGTGGTTTGAAGAGATTTTTGAAGAGTATTACCCTTCTTTCTTGCATTGCTTTTCTAGATATGCTACAGTTATGGTAGCGATTACAAAAAGGAGCATGTTATGAAAAATCCAGCTTTGTTAAAAGAAATCAAGACTTATAGAGGAAGGGATGAGGTTCCAGAAGACTTTGATGCTTTCTGGGATGAGGAAGTGAAAAAAGTTTCAACTCTTCCAGCCTACCAGTTGGAGGAGAGAGATTTCTGCATTCCTCAAGTCAAGTGCTATGAGTTAACATTTGAAGGAACCAATGAAGGAAAGGTCTACGCACGCGTCGTTCTTCCAAAGAGTGAGGAGAAGGTTCCGATAATCTTCCATTTCCATGGTTATATGGGACGTGGCTGGGACTGGGCTGACATGCTGGCCTATACCGTAGCTGGTTACGGTGTTGTCTTCATGGATGTGCGGGGCCAGTCAGGTTACTCGCAAGACGGTTTGCGTTCTCCTCTTGGAAATACGGTTAAGGGTCATATCATCCGTGGGGCTGTGGAAGGTCGGGATCACCTCTTTTATAAGGATGTTTATCTGGATATTTACCAGTTGGTTGAGATTATTGCCAATCTGCCTCAGGTTGATGAGAAGCGACTTTCTAGCTATGGTGCCTCACAAGGTGGCGCTCTAGCCTTGGTAGCGGCAGCGCTCAATCCTCGGATTCAGAAAACAGTTGCCATCTATCCCTTCTTGTCAGACTTTAGACGAGTGCTTGAGATTGGTAATACTAGCGAGGCTTACGACGAACTTTTTCGTTATTTCAAGTTCCATGATCCCTTCCATGAAACTGAGGAGGAAATCATGGCGACCCTTGCCTACATCGATGTGAAAAATCTTGCCCATCGTATCAAGGGTGAGGTTAAGATGATTACGGGCTTGGACGATGATGTTTGCTATCCTATTACCCAGTTTGCGATTTACAACCGTCTCACCTGCGATAAGACCTATCGCATCATGCCTGAGTATGCCCACGAAGCCATGAATGTTTTTGTCAATGACCAAGTATACAACTGGCTATGTGGTAGTGAGATTCCTTTTAAATATGTGAAGTGATGAATGAGAGAGCCTAGTAGCTCTCTTTTTGTACAGAGTCTAGTCAGCAAATATTCTAGTTCATATATACTTTGAAATTCATACTCTTCGAAAATCTCTTCAAACCACGTCAGCTTTATCTGCAAGCTCAAAACAGTGTCTTGAGCAGCCTGCGGCTAGCTTCCTAGTTTGCTTTTTGATTTTCATTGAGTATGAGTTTTTTTCTTGACCTTGGTGTAAAACAATTCATTTTCTATCTAGTTTGGTATAAGTTCTTTCAAGATATTGGAAAGCGTCTGTGAAATGTGTTATAATTTATAAGAAAATATACAGTTTCGCTACAAATGAACATTTATATATAAGTTTATGTATAAGATGGTTTTCTCATTAGGATAATATCTTGTAAAAACGATATTCCTGTAGATACAGTACTTAAATAGCATTTGTAAAGTAGCAAAATAGTCCATGTCTATTTTTATTGTAAGAATCAAAGTAGAGAGTGTTATGCTAATGGAAACTGTAATATTTTATTTTTTAGAATATACTAGGATAAATTAACTTTGAAAGTTAAAGTGAGGTAATGCATGTTTGTATGTTTAAAAGGTTTGGGAAAATTTCGTAAATCCAAAGCTTATGGTTTGGTTGGTTGTTTGACACTATCAGCGGTGATTGGCTTAGCTGCACCAGAGTTACCAGTTATTGGTGGCGGGGTTGTTTATGCTGATGTCATTCAAGGTGGTAGCGATATTCAAGATGTGGATGTTCATAGTAAATCTGCAGAAGGTGTTGCTATGACTTATACCACTTATGATAGCGGAACAAGTGGAAAACAAACCGCATCAGGTAGCGGTGTCTTTGTAGCGCCGAATGTGATGGTAACAGTAGCTCATAACTACTATGATAAAAACCAAGAGGATAAGTCTGCGGTCTTGCGTGGTGGGGAGTCTGCTCGTAGTTATGTTGTAATGAACTCGGAAAAGGAGAAAAGCAATAAAGTACCTACTTCAGGGGTATCAGAAGCTCTTGAAAAAGACTTTATTCACTTGTATAACGGCAAAGACTTTGGTAAAGACTATAGCAACGACTTAGCAGTAGTGGTAACTAAAAAGCCTGTAGAAGCTATGACAGGTGGTGAAGATTCACCAAGAGAACTGAGCGATAAAGAGGTTTCTACTGGTGATGAAATCACTATGGTCGGATATCCCAATGATTTTTCTACTCCAAATTTAAGTAAAGAAAATAAAGCTCGATTGAAAGACGGTAAGGCTTATTCAGTCTCAACAACTGTGAGCAGTATCAATAAAGAGAGTGGTGCAGTCACTTATCATTCCTCAGCTTTAGGAGGTTTTTCAGGTGCTCCTTTGTTTAATGATAAGGGAGAGGTAGTCGGTATCCACCAGCACGGAACAAATACTTCAAACGCTCCTGAGAGTGAGCGTATTGGCGGTGGTACTATCTTTACGGAAAAGCACAGAACTTGGATTCGTTCTATGATTGATAAATATGGTATAAAGGGTTGGTATATAGATGGTGCAAACCGTTACTACTATGATGAAAATCATATAGCTTTAAAAGATGTAGAGTCTGAGATTGACGGTGCTTTGTATAGTTTTGATGAAAAAGGTCGAGCTACTTTAGTAAAAGGTGAAGAAAAAGGTCGTGTTCTACTTCGAGTGGAAGATACTAAAGGAACTCGTTTGATTTCAGATAAGGTTGTTCAGGAAGGTCCTGTTGGAAGTGGCTTGAATTTTCATTTAAGACAAAATCCAGACTTCAAACAGTTAATAGCAACTTCCCCAACAGCTAAAGTGGTATCCTATAACGGAGTGCCAGTTAACAAACTAGCAAGTGATACTACTTGGTCTGATGACTATGTCAGTAAGTTAGCTTTAGGAGATACAATTATAAGAGCTGTAGTAGATTCGGTAACTCCTCCATCTACGTCTTCTTCGGATTTTGCAAGAACTGAAGTTGGTAAAGTCGATTTGAGTGGTAAATCGAACTTACCTGTACCTAGTAAAGAAGTGTTACAAGCTCCGAATGGCTCAGAAAATTTCTATGCTACAACGCACATTCAAACGCCAGATGGGTCGGGGTCAGGTACTTTAATTGCACCCAATTTGGTGTTAACAGTCGCTCATAATTTCTTAACAGTTAAAGGTTCTGAGGTAGTTACTAAGTCTGGTCGCACCAATACAGTGTATAAAGCAACTTTACCGAATGGTAAGTCTGTGAATTTTTCAGATGATGATATTGTTTATTGGAATAAGAAAGATTCAGTATTTGGATTTAAAAATGACTTAGCTTTGGTTCGGTTAAAAGAAGCAGTAAAAGGAGTAACTCCTGTAGAGGTTGTAAAACAATCTTCGAAAGTTGCAGAGGGGGATTCAGTTTCGGTCTATGGTTTTCCAGATAACAAGCTAAGTCCAGTTTTAGATAGCAAAGTAGTAGGAACTACAGACTTCGGCTCTGGAATAGAGGGAATTAGCTATGGAGGTACGAAACCTGGAGCGTCTGGTGGTGGTCTTTATAATGACAAAGGTGCTTTAATTGGAGTTCACCAAAATGGTGTTGTAGGAAGCCGCAGTGGAGGTTTAGTTTTATCAAAAGAGCAGCTGGATTGGGTTCGTTCTTATATTGCGGGTCAACCAAAAGATCCTGTCTATGTTGAAGATAAAGAAGTGGAGCCTTCTAAGAAGGATTCGGATAAGGATTTAGCTGGGAAATTAGATCCAAAAAAAGATAGTGGAAAAGAAGATTCTGGTATTTTAGGTACATCTGGTGACTTTGCAGCTCCTACAGTAGATAAGCCAGAGTTTAAAGGTGGAGTTCCTTTCACTGAATCTCCTATACTGGCAATCCCAGAGTATATGGGTGTATTATCAACCTCAGGAGAAGAATCGGCCCCAACAGTTGAACAGCATGACTTTACAGGCGGAGTTAACGGAGACGAATCACTTGTTACAGAAGTTCCAGAGTATAGCGGTGTTCTCTCCACATTAGGTGATTCTCCAGCTCCTACAGTAGCTAAGCCAGAGTTTAAAGGTGGTGTGAATGGGGGTGACTCACTTGTTACAGAAGTTCCAGAGTATAGCGGTATTCTATCCACATTAGGTGATTATCCAGCTCCTGCATTAGCTAAGCCAGAGTTTAGAGGTGGAGTTAATAGTGCGGATGCTGAGGTCCATCACCTTTCAGACTTTGCAGGCGGAGTTAACGGAGGCGACTCACTTGTTACAGAAGTTCCAGAGTATAGCGGTATTCTATCCACATTAGGTGATTTTCCAGCTCCTACAGTAGCTAAGCCAGAGTTTAGAGGCGGGGTCAATGGTGCAGATGCTGAAGTTCATCACATTTCAGACTTCACAGGCGGAGTGAATGGAGGCGAATCTCTTGTTACAGAAGTTCCAGCGTATAGTGGTGTTCTATCTACATTAGGAGATTCTCCAGCTCCTACAGTAGCTAAGCCAGAGTTTAGAGACAAAGTGAATGGTTCGGATGCTGAGGTTCATCATCTTTCAGACTATACAGGTGGAGTGAATGTGGTAGCAAGTCCTATGCATGATAACAATAGAGATAGTAAGAATGAAGCAACAATGAAACAAGTTATCACAAGAATTGCTAGTTCACAACGTATTTTCAAAAATGAAGCAGGAAGTGTGCAAATTCAAGCTTCAGAAGAAGTATTGGAAAATGTGATAGGTGTTCAAATTCAAGAAGTTCAAGTTAGTGATCTAAGTTCATTAAACTATAAAGCATTTGATATTCAATTGAAGGATACAGCTGCTAGAACGGTTCAGCCTAACGGAAAAGTCCTAGTTACTTTTGCTACGGATCATTCTGTTGAGAATGTTTATGCTGTAGATCCAGAAGGAAACCTATACACTATTGAATTCGAACAAAAAGATGGAAAGATTATTTTTGAGATTAGCAATTCTAGTATTTATGCGATGACTTTCCGATTCTCTATCGACAATCCACCATTTAAAAAAACTATAGAAGCTAAAAAGAACGAGGAACTTTCTCTATCCCCTAAACTGTTATCTACAAATGAGAGATCAGGATTTAATCAATTAGATAAGACAGTAGGTAACGATGAACAGACTATGTTACCAAATACAGGTGAGACTTCTTCATTACTAACAATCTTATTTGGTTTTGTGGGAACGATCCTTGGAGTAATGATTACTTATAAACGAAAAGACAGTTAATTTTTCTTCAGTTGTTCTTTGAACTCTTATGTTTATATAAAATAAACCGAGTCTGGGACAAAAGTCTAGCCTTAAATATAAAAAGCGAACAAAACGAGTTATCTGACACTCAGAATTCTGTATTGTTCGCTTTTTTGTCTAATCTATCGATTTTTAAAATTCATAATAAAGAATTCCTAAAATCAAAATCTTTTTATACCAGACTCGCGCATCGAAGATTATGCTCAAAAAATTCCAAGCGCGATACAGTAAAGGTGTTCAAGCTAATTGTAAAGCGAAAAGAGAAAAATATGAAACAAAAGGCTCAGGGGTTATCGTTTACACTCTTTATTGAAGGAGAAAGTTTAGTCCTAACTTAATGACATTGGAGAATATATTATTTTTCTTTTTGTTATAGAAGTCGAAAGTACTTTTAAAGAATATAGAAGTATAAAAATATTTCTGAAAATAGAATCTATTGTAGATTAATATAGAAAAATATATTGTTTTATTGTATAATAAAGAAAAATCTAGATTTTTATGAAATAAAATAATTACTTTTAGAGAGTCATAGATTAATCAAGAATAAGCAATCGTATTAGTTGAATTGCTTTCCAGTGCTAACTTTTTAACTAATTCAAAAATTTTAAAAAAATCGCTTAGCAAAAGCATCGGAGGAGTTATATGAATCAGAGTTTTATTAATCGTAAAAACCGATATGGTATTAGAAAATTTACTATCGGAGTTGCTTCTATAGTTATCGGCTCGGTCTTGTCTGGTATTTCACCAGTATTAGCACAAGAAACCACTACTAATATTGATGCAAATAAGGTTGAAACTACTTTAGAAAGTAGAACATCTGTATCAGGACCTATAATAGAAGTAGATTCTAGTAAATTAGCTTCAGCAATTGTTAATGGAGGTGAAATTAAAAAGGAAAGTCTGAAAGAAGAAGTGCCAATTAATCAAGGGGGAAATTCTAGAAATTTTCCAGTAGAATCAAATGCAGGAAGAGGAGAAAAAACAGAGAATCTTCCAGGAAAAACTAGAAGTGCAGATGACGTTGTGCTTCCTCCACGTGATTACTTTGCCAGAGATTTAAAGAATGTTAAAACTGTATTTGAAAAAGAAGACCTTGCTACGAATGCTGGAAATGGGCAAAGAGTTGACTTGGCAGAAGCATTAGATAAGTTGAAACATCTTCAAAATGCGACTATTCATATGGAGTTTAAACCAGATGCTAATGCTCCGCAATTCTATAATCTCTTTTCTGTATCAAGTGATAAGAAAAGAGACGAATATTTCAGTATGTCTGTTAATAAAGGTACTGCAATGGTCGAAGCACGAGGAGCTGATGGAAATCATTTCTACGGAAGTTATTCAGATGCACCGCTTAAAGTAAATCCTGGTCAATGGAATTCGGTTACTTTCACAGTGGAAAGACCAAAAGTAGACCAACCAAATGGACAAGTTCGTTTATATGTCAATGGAGTTTTATCTAGAACAAATACAAAATCTGGTCGTTTTATTCAAGATATGCCAGATGTTAATCAGGTTCAGATTGGAACTACTAAGAGAGCAAACCAAACAATGTGGGGATCCAATCTTCAGGTTCGTAATCTGACTGTATATGATCGTGCCTTGACGCCTGAAGAAGTAGGGAAACGCAGTCAATTATTTAAAGTAGCGGATTTAGAAGTGAAATCATCGGAAAGTGCAAAAATTACAGAGAAGAAGGAAGTTTTTGTAAGTGGTGTAAATGGTGGATTGAATAAGGATGGAATTAATACTTACCGAATTCCAGCACTGCTAAAAACAGATAAAGGCACATTAATTGCCGGAGCGGATGAAAGACGTTTACAATTCGCAGATTGGGGAGATATTGGTATGGTAGTTCGTCGAAGTCAGGACGGAGGAGAGACGTGGGGAGATAGAATAACAATTTCTAATCTTCGTGATAATCCAGATGCCAAAGACAAAACTGCTCCGTCGCCATTAAATATTGATATGGTATTAGTTCAAGATCCGGAAACTAAGAGAATCTTTTCGGTTTATGATATGTTCCCAGAAGGAAAAGCAGTATTCGGTATGCCTGCTAAACCTGAAAAAGCATACGAGCGTATAGGGGATAAAACTTATCAAATTTTATATAAAACAGGCGAAAAAGGATATTATACAATTCGTGAAAATGGTGAAGTTTATAATTCTAAAAATCAAAAAACAGATTATCATGTTGTAGTAAATCCCAAAAAACTAGGATATAGCGACAAAGGTGATTTGTATAAAGGGAAGGATTTAATTGGTAATGTTTACTTTGCACAAAGTACGAAAAATCCTTTTAGAGTTGCAAATACTAGCTATTTATGGATGTCTTATAGTGATGATGATGGTAAAACATGGTCTGCACCGAAAGATATCACACCAGGGATTCGACAAGATTGGATGAAATTCCTTGGAACAGGTCCTGGAACAGGTATTGTATTACGTACAGGTAAGCATAAGGGACGGATATTGGTACCAGCTTATACAACAAACAGTATTTCGCATTTAGGTGGTTCGCAGTCTTCGCGTCTAATTTATTCAGATGATCATGGGGTAACTTGGCATGCTGGAGAAGCCCCAAATGATAATCGACCTGTTGGAAATAGTGTCATCCACTCGTCTAATATGAATAATAGTGGCGCTCAAAATACAGAATCAACTGTTCTTCAATTAAATAATGGTGATGTCAAACTCTTCATGCGTGGCTTGACTGGGGATCTTCAGGTTGCTACTAGTAAAGATGGTGGAGTGACTTGGGAGAAAACAATCAAACGTTATCCAGAAGTAAAAGATGCCTATGTGCAAATGTCAGCTATTCATACTATGCATGATGGGAAAGAGTATATTATTCTTAGCAATGCTGCTGGACCAGGACGCGAACGAAAAGATGGTCTAGTTCACTTGGCACGTGTTGAGAAAAATGGCGAGTTAACTTGGTTGAAGCATAATCTAATTCAAGGTGGGGAATTTGCATATAATTCATTACAAGACTTAGGTGACGGAGAATACGGAATTTTATATGAACATAGCGAGAATAGTCAAAATCGCTATACAATTTTTTATAAGAAATTTAATTGGAACTTCTTGAGTAAATAAAAGCTAATTATAGACATAAGAAAACATCTCTGTGTTAGGCTTGTCGTTCAAATACAAACGCTAAATTTCAAGTTAGTTAGCAACAAAAAAATCTCTGGGAGACTTGTAGTTCAAGCATTTTTTATGATAGTTGTTAATCCAATTTTTGATGAATACGACTTCTTTAGAAGTCGTTTTCTTAGTTTCTTTAGGTAACCATTTATGAATGAGCTTATTGTGATTCTTATTAGTTTTATACTTAATGAAAATCAAAGAGCAAACTAGGAAGCTAGCCGCAAGCTGTACTTGAGTACGGTAAGGCGACGCTGACGTGGTTTGAATTTGATTTTCGAAGAGTTTTAGTTCATTTGGTTGTATATACGGATATTTATATTAGCTGAAACTACTTTCAGAAATGGCTGTTCTATAAAATACTTTTGAAACTGAAATCTATTCTACCACAAAGTATTGAAAGCGCTTAATAAATGATATATAATGACCTCATAAGAACAAAGAAAAGGAGGAAAGAGGATGCCACAGATTACTAAAGAAGCCTTGATTGAACAAATCAAAGATGGAATCATCGTTTCTTGTCAGGCCCTTCCTCACGAACCGCTTTATACAGAAGCGGGAGGAGTCATTCCCTTGCTGGTCAAAGCAGCTGAGCAAGGTGGAGCAGTCGGTATCCGAGCAAATAGTGTTCGTGATATCAAAGAAATCAAGGAGGTTACAAAACTTCCGATTATCGGGATTATCAAACGAGATTATCCACCTCAAGAACCCTTCATCACGGCTACTATGAAAGAAGTTGATGAACTAGCAGAACTAGATATTGAAGTGATTGCTCTAGACTGTACTAAACGCGAACGCTATGATGGTTTGGAAATTCAAGAGTTCATTCGTCAGGTTAAAGAGAAATATCCTAACCAGCTCTTGATGGCTGATACTAGTACTTTTGAAGAAGGACTAGCCGCTGTTGAAGCGGGAATTGACTTTGTCGGAACAACCTTATCAGGATACACATCTTACAGTCCTAAAGTGGATGGTCCCGATTTTGAATTGATCAAAAAACTTTGTGATGCTGGTGTAGATGTCATTGCAGAAGGGAAAATTCATACACCAGAACAAGCCAAACAAATCCTGGGATACGGAGTGCGAGGTATCGTTGTTGGTGGCGCTATTACTAGACCAAAAGAGATTACAGAACGCTTCGTTGCTGGTCTTAAATAACACAATCTTAAAACAGAGGAGAGTGGTGGATGCGTAGGATGAAATGAAAACGTATACAAATGCAAGAACTCATTATCCAATATGGATACGCTTATCAATTAGGAGAATACAAATGAAATTTAGAAAACTAGCTTGTACAGTACTTGCGGGTGCTGCGATTCTTGGCCTTGCTGCATGTGGTAATTCTGGTGGTAGCAAAGATGCTGCTAAATCCGGTGGAGATGGCGCTAAAACAGAAATCACTTGGTGGGCATTCCCAGTCTTCACTCAAGAAAAAACTGGTGACGGTGTTGGAACATATGAAAAATCAATCATCGAAGCTTTTGAAAAAGCCAATCCAGATGTAAAAGTGAAATTGGAAACCATCGACTTCAAGTCAGGACCTGAAAAAATCACAACAGCTATCGAAGCAGGAACAGCTCCAGACGTACTTTTTGACGCACCAGGACGTATCATCCAATACGGTAAAAATGGTAAATTGGCTGAGTTGAACGATCTCTTCACAGACGAATTTGTTAAAGATGTTAACAATGAAAACATTGTACAAGCAAGTAAAGCTGGAGACAAAGCTTACATGTATCCAATCAGTTCAGCACCATTCTATATGGCTATGAACAAGAAAATGTTGGAAGATGCTGGAGTTGCAAACCTTGTAAAAGAAGGTTGGACAACTGATGACTTTGAAAAGGTTTTGAAAGCGCTTAAAGATAAAGGATATACACCAGGTTCATTGTTCAGTTCTGGTCAAGGGGGAGACCAAGGAACACGTGCCTTCATCTCAAACCTTTATGGAGCTTCTGTAACAGATAAAGATGTAACAAAATATACAACTGATGATCCTAAATTCGTCAAAGGTCTTGAAAAAGCAGCTGGCTGGATTAAAGACGGTTTGTTGAACAATGGTTCACAATTTGACGGTGGAGCAGATATCCAAAACTTTGCCAACGGTCAAACATCTTACACAATCCTTTGGGCACCAGCTCAAAACGGTATCCAAGCTAAACTCTTGGAAGCAAGTAAAGTAGAAGTGGTAGAAGTGCCATTCCCATCAGATTCAGGCAAACCAGCTCTTGAATACCTTGTAAACGGATTTGCAGTATTCAACAACAAAGACGACAAGAAAGTTGCAGCATCTAAGAAATTCGTTCAATTCATCGCGGATGACAAAGAATGGGGTCCAAAAGACGTTGTTCGTACAGGTGCCTTCCCAGTTCGTACTTCATTTGGCAAACTTTATGAAGACAAACGTATGGAAACAATCAGTGGTTGGACTAAATACTACTCACCATACTACAACACTATCAATGGTTTTGCTGAAATGAGAACACTTTGGTTCCCAATGTTGCAATCTGTATCAAATGGTGACGAAAAACCAGCGGACGCTTTGAAAGCCTTCACTGAAAAAGCTAACGAAACAATTAAAAAAGCTACAAAACAATAAGCACTAAATCAGATTGATCCCTCCCTTTTCCCTGTGCATAGTCTATGTAAGAAAAGGGAGGATTTTGTTTGAAATGTAAGGAACTGTCACGAAATTAAAATGAAGTTCTTACATAAGCGAATCTTAAAAAATTTCATTTTGATTTTAAAACAGTTCAAGAAAGTCAAAAAATTATTCTATTTGAAAGAGAGGTGCCGACTGTGAAAGTCAATAAAATTCGTATGCGGGAAACAGTGATTTCCTATGCTTTCCTAGCACCAGTGTTGTTCTTCTTTGTCATCTTTGTATTGGCTCCTATGGTGATGGGATTCATTACAAGTTTCTTTAATTACTCTATGACAAACTTTGAGTTTGTAGGATTAAACAACTATATCCGTATGTTTAAAGACCCTGTCTTTATGAAGTCTTTGATCAACACGGTTATCCTGGTTATTGGATCTGTGCCAGTTGTTGTTCTATTTTCACTCTTTGTAGCATCTCAGACCTATCATCAAAATGCCATTGCCAGATCCTTCTACCGTTTCGTCTTCTTCCTACCTGTTGTAACAGGTAGTGTTGCCGTAACAGTTGTATGGAAATGGATCTATGACCCATTATCAGGGATTTTAAACTTTGTCCTCAAGTCAAGTCATATCATCAGCCAGAACATTTCTTGGCTGGGAGACAAACACTGGGCTTTGATGGCGATTATGATTATCCTTTTGACAACTTCAGTTGGTCAGCCGATTATCCTTTATATCGCTGCTATGGGGAATATTGACAATTCATTGGTTGAAGCGGCGCGTGTTGATGGTGCAACTGAGTTTCAAGTCTTCTGGAAGATTAAATGGCCAAGCCTTCTTCCAACAACTCTTTATATTGCAATCATCACAACAATTAACTCATTCCAGTGTTTTGCCTTGATTCAGCTTTTGACATCTGGTGGTCCAAACTACTCAACAAGTACACTTATGTATTACCTTTACGAAAAAGCCTTCCAATTGACAGAATACGGCTATGCCAACACAATTGGTGTCTTCTTGGCAGTCATGATTGCTATCGTAAGCTTTGTTCAATTTAAAGTACTTGGAAACGACGTAGAATACTAAAGAAAGGAGACAGCTATGCAATCTACAGAAAAAAAACCATTAACAGCCTTTACTGTTATTTCAACAATCATTTTGCTCTTGTTGACTGTGCTGTTTATCTTTCCATTCTACTGGATTTTGACAGGGGCATTCAAATCACAACCTGATACAATCGTTATTCCTCCTCAGTGGTTCCCTAAAATGCCAACCATGGAAAACTTCCAACAACTCATGGTGCAAAACCCTGCTATGCAATGGATGTGGAACTCAGTATTTATCTCATTGGTAACCATGTTCCTAGTCTGTGCAACCTCTTCTCTAGCAGGTTATGTACTAGCTAAAAAACGTTTCTATGGCCAACGTATCCTATTTGCCATCTTCATCGCTGCTATGGCTCTTCCAAAACAAGTTGTCCTTGTACCATTGGTACGTATCGTCAACTTCATGGGAATTCATGACACTCTTTGGGCGGTTATCTTGCCTTTGATTGGATGGCCATTTGGGGTCTTCCTCATGAAACAATTCAGCGAAAATATCCCAACAGAATTGCTTGAATCAGCTAAAATCGATGGTTGTGGTGAGATTCGTACTTTCTGGAGCGTAGCCTTTCCAATTGTGAAACCTGGATTTGCAGCCCTTGCAATCTTTACCTTCATCAACACTTGGAACGACTACTTCATGCAGTTGGTCATGTTGACTTCACGTCAAAACTTGACCATCTCACTTGGGGTTGCGACCATGCAGGCTGAAATGGCAACCAACTATGGTTTGATTATGGCGGGTGCTGCTCTTGCAGCCGTGCCAATAGTAACAGTCTTCCTTGTCTTCCAAAAATCCTTCACACAAGGTATTACTATGGGAGCTGTTAAAGGATAATACTCTGCGAAAATCGAATTCAAGCTACGTCAGCGTCACCTTGCCATACTTAAGTATTGCCTGCGGTTAGCTTCCTAGTTTGTTCTTCAATTTTCATTGAGTATAGGAAAATAAATCTATCAAGATACAGAAATATATTTTATAGATTTAGAGAATATAGAGGTTATAAGTGTCTACAAAATGTTGGGTATTTGCTTACCTTAGATATTTTGTTAGACACTTATCAACTTAAGAATGATTTTAGTTAACTATCAGAAACGAAGGAAACAGTATGATTTTTGACGATTTGAAAAACATCACCTTTTACAAAGGGATTCATCCCAATCTAGACAAGGCTATCGATTATCTCTACCAGCACCGTAAGGATTCTTTCGAATTAGGTAAGTATGAGATTGACGGAGATAAAGTCTTTCTAGTTGTTCAGGAAAATGTCCTCAATCAATCTGAAAATGATCAATTTGAGCATCATAAGAACTATGCAGATTTGCATTTGCTGGTAGAAGGACATGAATATTCGAGTTACGGTTCACGTATCAAAGATGAAGCAGTAGCATTCGACGAAGCAAGTGATATTGGCTTTGTTCATTGTCATGAACACTACCCACTATTGTTGGGTTATCACAATTTTGCGATTTTCTTCCCAGGAGAACCACATCAGCCAAATGGCTATGCAGGTATGGAAGAGAAGGTTCGCAAATATCTCTTTAAAATTTTGATTGACTAAAAAATCAGGAGGAGCAAACATGGCACAAAAAGGAGTAAGCCTTATCAAGGCAGCATTTGATACAGATAACTTTCTCATGCGTTTTAGTGAGAAGGTCTTGGATATCGTGACAGCCAATCTTCTTTTTATTGTCTCTTGTTTGCCCATAGTGACGATTGGAGTGGCTAAAATTAGTCTCTACGAGACTATGTTTGAGATTAAGAAGAGCAGACGTGTGCCTGTCTTTAAAATCTATCTAAGAGCTTTCAAGCAAAATCTGAAATTGGGCTTCCAATTAGGTTTGCTAGAGTTGGGCATTGTTTTGTTGAGTCTTTTAGACCTCTATCTCTTCTGGGGTCAGACAGCTATGCCTTTCCAAATGGTGAAAGCTATTTGTCTAGGCGTTCTTATCTTCCTCACTATCGTGATGTTGGCTAGCTATCCCATCGCTGCACGCTATGATTTGACTTGGAAAGAAGTGTTGCAAAAAGGACTTATTTTGGCAAGTTTTAACTTTCCTTGGTTCTTCCTCATGTTAGCCATTCTTTTCCTCATTGTGATGGTTCTTTATCTGTCCGCTTTCAGTTTACTTTTAGGTGGCTCGGCCTTCCTACTCTTTGGGTTTGGATTATTAGTTTTTATCCAGACTGGATTGATGGAGAAAATTTTCGCAAAATATCAATAGTTTAGCTTGTTTCTGAAACTACTTTCAAGCCTTAAACGTTTCAAAATACATATCGAAACTAAAATCTAAGTGTGCACAAGATATTGAAAGCGATTTTCACAAGGTGTATACTAAACACGTAAAGAATAAATCCTGCTGTTAGCAGAAAAAAAGAAATCTTAGGAGAAAATCTATGTCAGATTTAAAAAAATACGAAGGTGTCATTCCAGCCTTCTACGCATGTTATGATGATCAAGGAGAAGTAAGTCCAGAGCGTACGCGTGCCTTGGTTCAATACTTCATTGATAAAGGTGTTCAAGGTCTTTATGTCAATGGTTCTTCTGGTGAATGTATCTACCAAAGCGTTGAAGACCGTAAGTTAATCTTGGAAGAAGTCATGGCAGTTGCCAAGGGCAAATTGACAATTATTGCTCACGTAGCTTGCAACAATACTAAAGACAGTATGGAACTTGCTCGCCATGCAGAAAGTTTGGGTGTAGATGCCATTGCAACGATTCCACCAATTTACTTCCGCTTGCCAGAATACTCAGTTGCTAAATATTGGAACGATATCAGTTCTGCAGCTCCAAATACAGACTACGTGATTTATAACATTCCTCAATTAGCAGGGGTTGCTTTGACTCCAAGCCTTTACACAGAAATGTTGAAGAATCCACGTGTTATCGGTGTTAAAAACTCTTCTATGCCAGTTCAAGATATCCAAACTTTTGTGAGCCTTGGTGGGGAAGACCATATCGTCTTCAATGGTCCAGATGAACAGTTCCTAGGTGGTCGTCTCATGGGAGCTAAAGCTGGTATCGGTGGTACTTATGGTGCTATGCCAGAACTCTTCTTGAAACTCAATCAATTGATTGCGGATAAAGACTTGGAAACAGCGCGTGAATTACAGTATGCTATCAACGCTATCATTGGTAAACTCACTTCTGCACATGGAAATATGTATGGTGTCATTAAAGAAGTCTTGAAAATCAATGAAGGACTTAACATTGGTTCTGTTCGTTCACCATTGACACCAGTGACTGAAGACGATCGTCCAGTTGTAGAAGCAGCTGCAGCCTTGATTCGTGAAACCAAGGAGCGCTTCCTCTAATCCATAAGGAGGTATTTATGACACACTACGTTGCAATTGATATCGGTGGAACAAATATCAAATATGGTTTGATTGACCAAGAAGGCCAACTTGTTGAATCGCATGAAATGCCAACAGAGGCGCATAAGGGTGGATCTCATATCTTACAAAAGACAAAAGATATTGTAGGCAGCTATTTAGAAAAAGGACCAGTAGCAGGTGTTGCCATTTCTTCTGCAGGAATGGTGGATCCTGACAAGGGTGAAATCTTCTATGCTGGGCCTCAGATTCCAAATTATGCAGGAACTCAGTTCAAAAAGGAAATCGAAGAAAGCTTTAATATTCCTTGTGAAATTGAAAATGATGTCAACTGTGCAGGTCTTGCTGAAGCGGTATCTGGTTCAGGCAAGGGGGCGAGTGTCACCCTTTGCTTGACCATTGGAACAGGGATCGGTGGTTGCTTGATTATGGATGGGAAAGTCTTCCA
This sequence comes from Streptococcus sp. 20925_1_69, assembly GCF_041432365.1. Taxonomy (GTDB): domain Bacteria; phylum Bacillota; class Bacilli; order Lactobacillales; family Streptococcaceae; genus Streptococcus. The sequence continues at coordinate 91,309 of NZ_JAPVZL010000004.1, read as the reverse complement.
TGGTTTTAGTAATTCGGCCTGTGAAGTCGGTTATATGCATATGCAGGATGGAGCGTTCCAAGATTTGGCTTCTACAACAGCCTTGGTGGAGTATGTAGCAGCAGGTCATGGAGATCCAGTTGATCAGTGGAATGGCCGACGCATCTTTAAGGAAGCCACTGAAGGAAACAAGGTCTGCATGGCTGGTATTGACCGAATGGTCGACTATCTAGGAAAAGGTCTGGCAAATATTTGCTACGTTACCAATCCAGAAGTGGTTATTCTCGGTGGGGGTATCATGGGGCAAGAGGCAATCCTCAAACCTAAAATTCGAAAAGCTTTAAAAGATGCTTTGGTACCAAGTCTGGCTGATAAGACGAGATTAGAATTTGCCCATCACCAAAATACAGCAGGTATGTTGGGAGCTTATTATCACTTTAAAACAAAACAATCCTAGTTTGGCTAGACCAAACTAGGATTTTCTAATCAAATTCCCTTGACTTTCTTTATAATTGTGAGATAATAAAGAAAATATATAAAGGAATTATATAAAATGGCTATAGCGAATTCAAATAAAATTGTGACCTTCCAAGCTAATAGGGAATTGGTAAATGATGCCATGGAAGTGTTAAAAGAAAAAAATCTCTCTCTTTCATCGGCACTTAGATTATTTTTAAAGAATGTTGCTGTAACAAATGAAGTAGATTTACTTAATGAAGAGGAATTAGAGAAGGAGTATTTGTTTAGACAATTACAAGCAGAAGTTCAAGAAAGTTATGCCAAGATTGAGGCTGGAAATTACTTGACAGATGAGGATGTCGTGACACGCTATGGATTATAAAAAATATAGGATTTTGTATTCTCCTAGAGTGATTGATAGTCTGGATAAAATATATCAGTATATAGCAGAGGAAATCGGTTCTGTAGAGGCTGCGAGACGAAAAGTGGCGAGTATCAGAAAAGATATTAATCGTCTAGAAATTTTCCCTCAAGCTGGATTTGATGCCGATGAAAAATTTGGTAAGAAATTAGACCCTCACTACCAAACGCGAGGATTGACCTTGAGTAAGGATTACATCGTATTATATACAATTGTTGAGGATACCGTCAGACTTGCTTATTTACTCCCTTCAAAAAGTGATTACATGAAATTATTCAAGACTAAGTCAAGATATGACTAATTCATAATCTTGAAGAGGTATGTTTGGTGATGAATAAAAATCCTAGTTTGACTCAGCCAAACTAGGATTTTCTGACGCGTTTTTGTCTACGATAGCCGTTGAGTTTTTTATTTTCCCAGTAGCTATTAAAGATTTTTTCCTTGTTTTCACGATTGATTTCCAAAAAGTAGGCATAAATCAAATCAATAAAGAAGAGCATAGGAAGTTGAGCGGATATTCGTTGGATATAGGAAGACTGGCTGTGGGTGGCTACCAGAACAGTCTCTGTGTAGGCCTGGCTATCTTTATTGGGAACACTTGAAAAGAGTACAGTCTTTGCCCCCATCTCCTTGGCATCTAATAGACTATCTAAAATAGAAGGTGTTGTGCCAGAAAGTGAGAAACCAAGTACGAGACAATTTTCGTCCATAATGCTGGTTGTCCAAGCAAAGCCGTCTTGATCGGTCAAAGCCTCGCAGACCACACCCAGACGCATGAAGCGTAATTTCATTTCACGAGCTACGAGGCCAGAACTCCCTGTTCCGAAGAAGTAGACACGCTCAGCATCTTCGATTAGCTGGGCAATTCGTTCTAGTTGGATTTCGTCAATCAAGTCTTGTGTTTGTTCCCTCATATTGCTATAGCTTCTGAGGACACGTTTGGTCAGTGGACTGTGCTTGGAGACTTGGTTGGCTTGATTTTCTGCCTGATGTTGGTATTGGAAAATAAATTCTCGATAACCTGTAAAACCACACTTTTTAGCAAAGCGGGTCAGAGCAGCCTGGGAGATATGTAATTTTTGAGTGACCTGTTGAGAAGATAAATCATCTGCAATTGTTTCTGCTTGTAAAAAATAATGAGCGATTTCTTGTTCTAGGTCTGTCATTTCTTCGAAGTGGGAATCAATGACAGTTGCGATATCTGGTTTGTCCATAGGGAAGGCTCCTTTAAATGAGTCGTATTGGAAAAAGGCTAGATTTTTGAACTTTTACATTTATTATAACATATAATATAGGGATGAATAAATAAAAACATATCTTGCTGTAAAAACGAGAAAAAGCTTCTTGCTTTTCCATAATTTTCTGCTCAAATTGTGGTACAATTAAGAGTAAGATTTTTATTAGAAATGAGACAGATTTGTATGAGAAAATTTAATAGCCATTCGATTCCGATTCGGCTTAATTTATTGTTTTCAATTGTCATTTTACTTTTTCTGACCATTATTGGTCGTTTGTTGTATATGCAGGTTCTGAATAAGGATTTTTATGAAAAAAAGCTAGCTTCAGCTAGTCAGACCAAGGTTACAACCAGTTCCGCTCGTGGGGAGATTTATGATGCTAGTGGCAAACCTTTGGTAGAAAATACGTTAAAGCAGGTTGTTTCCTTTACGCGTAGCAATAAAATGACGGCTAAAGATCTGAAAGAAATCGCTAGTCAGTTACTGGGATATGTGAGCATCACTTCGCCAAATTTGACAGAACGCCAGCTGGCAGATTATTATTTAGCTGATCCTGAGATCTATAAAAAAACAGTAGAGGCTCTCCCAAGTGAGAAACGCTTGGATTCAGATGGTAATCGTCTATCTGAATCAGAACTGTATAACAATGCGGTCGATAGTGTCCAGACGAGTCAACTAAACTATACAGAGGATGAAAAGAAAGAAGTCTATCTTTTTAGTCAGTTAAATGCGGTTGGAAACTTTGCGACAGGAAGCATTGTGACGGATTCTTTGACAGATACCCAGATTGCTCTGATTGCCTCCGCTTCCAAGAAATTACCTGGTATCAGTATTTCTACTTCTTGGGAAAGAAAAGTTTTAGAAACTTCCCTTTCCTCTATAATTGGTAGTGTGTCGAGTGAAAAAGCTGGTCTCCCAGCGGAAGAAGCAGATGCCTATCTTAAAAAAGGTTATTCTCTAAATGACCGTGTGGGGACCTCTTATCTAGAAAAGCAATACGAGGAAACCTTGCAAGGTAAACGCTCAGTGAAGGAAATTCATCTAGATAAGTACGGTAACATGGAAAGTGTCGAAAATATCGAAGATGGTACCAAAGGGAATAATATTAAACTGACCATTGATTTGGCCTTCCAAGATAGCGTGGATGCTTTGCTGAAAAGTTATTTCAATTCCGAGCTAGGAAATGGTGGAGCCAAGTATTCTGAGGGTGTGTATGCAGTCGCCCTTAACCCCAAAACAGGTGCTGTTTTGTCTATGTCAGGACTCAAACATGACCTGAAAACGGGAGACTTGACGCCTGATTCCTTGGGAACGGTAACCAATGTCTTTGTCCCAGGGTCAGTAGTTAAGGCCGCTACCATCAGCTCAGGTTGGGAAAATGGTGTTTTATCAGGAAACCAAACCTTAACAGATCAGCCTATTGTTTTCCAAGGTTCAGCTCCAATTTATTCTTGGTATAAATTGGCATATGGATCTTTTCCTATTACAGCTGTGGAAGCCTTGGAGTATTCATCTAATGCTTACATGGTTCAAACCGCTCTTGGAATCATGGGCCAGACCTATCAACCAAATATGTTTGTTGGAACCAGCAATTTGGAAACAGCTATGGGAAAACTTCGTGCGACCTTTGGCGAATATGGCTTGGGGGCTGCGACCGGAATTGACCTACCAGATGAATCTACTGGATTTGTTCCCAAAGAGTATAGCTTTGCCAATTTCATTACCAATGCCTTTGGGCAGTTTGATAACTATACGCCCATGCAGTTGGCTCAGTATGTAGCAACTATTGCAAATGATGGTGTTCGTGTGGCTCCTCGTATTGTTGAAGGCATTTATGGAAATAATGATAAGGGAGGCCTAGGCGACTTGATTCAGCAACTGCAACCGACAGAGATGAATAAGGTCAATATATCCGACTCCGATATGAGTGTCTTGCACCAAGGTTTTTATCAGGTTGCTCATGGAACTAGCGGATTGACAACTGGACGTGCCTTTTCAAATGGTGCCTTGGTATCCATTAGCGGAAAAACGGGTACAGCCGAAAGCTATGTGGCAGATGGTCAGCAAGCAACCAATACCAATGCGGTAGCCTATGCCCCATCTGATAATCCCCAAATCGCTGTTGCAGTGGTCTTTCCTCATAATACCAATCTAACAAATGGTGTAGGACCTTCCATTGCGCGTGACATTATCAATCTGTATCAAAAATACCATCCAATGAACTAGAAAGGAAATTATGCTTTATCCAACACCTATTGCTAAGCTGATTGACAGTTATTCTAAGTTACCAGGTATCGGGATTAAGACGGCTACGCGTCTGGCTTTTTATACGATTGGGATGTCTGATGATGATGTCAATGAATTTGCAAAAAATCTCCTTTCTGCTAAGAGAGAATTGACCTACTGTTCTATTTGTGGACGTTTGACAGACGACGATCCTTGTTCTATCTGTACCGATCCAACTCGTGACCAGACAACGATTTTGGTGCTAGAGGATAGTCGTGATGTGGCGGCCATGGAAAATATCCAAGAATACCATGGACTCTATCATGTCCTGCATGGCCTTATTTCTCCTATGAATGGTATCAGTCCAGACGATATCAATCTCAAGAGCCTTATGACTCGTCTTATGGATAGTGAAGTTTCAGAGGTAATCGTAGCAACCAATGCCACAGCAGATGGGGAAGCGACTTCCATGTATCTTTCCCGCTTACTCAAGCCAGCTGGGATCAAGGTTACGCGCCTGGCACGAGGCCTCGCTGTGGGAGCAGATATCGAGTATGCGGACGAAGTCACACTCTTACGGGCTATTGAAAATCGGACAGAGTTGTAAGTGTAGACAAATTTACGAACTCCATTCGTTTATAAAAAAATCAAGGAGGCTGAAAATCGTTCATATCGGCCTCTTTTTGTATAGTGTGATGAGTAGGATCAGGTTCAAGTTTTAAAAAAACAAGCAAATATGATATACTAAAGAGCGAGTATTCTAGTAGAATTAGGACAAATAATATGAAACAAACGATTATTCTTTTATATGGTGGACGGAGTGCGGAACGCGAAGTCTCTGTCCTTTCAGCGGAAAGTGTCATGCGTGCGGTCAATTATGACTGTTTCACAGTCAAGACTTTCTTTATCAGTCAGTCAGGTGACTTTATCAAAACGCAGGAATTTAGTCAGACTCCAGGTCAAGAGGACCGTCTCATGACCAATGAAACCATTGATTGGGATAAGCAGGTTGCACCAAGTGCTATTTACGAAGAAGGTGCAGTTGTCTTTCCAGTTCTTCACGGTCCGATGGGAGAGGATGGCTCTGTTCAAGGATTCTTGGAAGTTTTGAAAATGCCGTATGTCGGCTGCAATATCTTGTCATCAAGTCTTGCCATGGATAAAATCACGACTAAGCGTGTTCTGGAATCTGCTGGTATTGCTCAAGTTCCTTATGTGGCCATCGTTGAAGGTGATGATGTGATTGCTAAAATTGCCGAAGTTGAAGAAAAATTGGCCTATCCAGTCTTCACTAAGCCGTCAAACATGGGCTCTAGTGTCGGTATTTCTAAGTCTGAAAATCAAGAAGAACTCCGTCAATCTTTGAAACTTGCCTTCCAATATGACAGTCGTGTCTTGGTAGAGCAAGGGGTAAATGCCCGTGAAATCGAGGTTGGTCTACTAGGCAACTACGATGTCAAAAGCACGCTACCAGGAGAAGTAGTCAAGGATGTTGCCTTTTATGACTACGATGCCAAGTATATTGATAACAAGATTACTATGGATATCCCAGCTAAAATCAGTGATGATGTGGTAGCTGTCATGCGTCAGAATGCAGAAACAGCCTTCCGTGCCATTGGTGGCCTCGGTCTCTCTCGTTGCGATTTCTTCTATACAGACAAGGGAGAGATTTTCCTCAACGAGCTCAATACCATGCCAGGTTTCACCCAGTGGTCAATGTATCCACTACTTTGGGACAATATGGGAATCAGCTATCCAGACCTAATCGAGCGTTTGGTTGACCTTGCCAAGGAAAGTTTTGACAAGCGCGAAGCGCATTTGCTATAAAAATGAAAGAGAGGGTAGAAGCCAGAACCATCACTGCAAGGTGACTAGAGTTCTCGGACTTCAACCCTTTTTAAAGGAGTAGAAATGAAATTAACAATCCATGAAGTGGCTCAAGTTGTAGGAGCTAAAAATGATGTCAGTATCTTTGAGGACACCCAGTTAGAAAAAGCTGAGTTTGACAGTCGCTTAATTGCGACAGGAGATTTATTTGTGCCCCTCAAGGGTGCGCGTGATGGTCATGACTTTATCGAAACAGCCTTTGAAAATGGTGCAGCAGCAACCCTGTCTGAGAAAGAGGTTGCAAATCATCCCTATATTCTAGTAGATGATGTTCTGACTGCCTTTCAGCAACTAGCAGCCTACTATCTTGAAAAAACGACTGTTGATGTCTTTGCGGTTACGGGTTCAAATGGTAAAACAACGACCAAGGATATGTTGGCGCACTTGCTATCAACAACCTACAAAACTTACAAAACACAAGGCAACTACAATAATGAGATTGGTCTTCCTTACACAGTTCTCCATATGCCTGAAGGAACAGAAAAGTTAGTCTTGGAGATGGGGCAGGATCACTTGGGAGATATTCATCTCTTGTCAGAATTGGCTCGTCCAAAAACAGCCATCGTGACTTTGGTTGGAGAAGCCCATTTAGCCTTTTTCAAAGACCGTTCTGAGATTGCTAAAGGAAAAATGCAAATTGCAGACGGGATGGCACCTGGTTCCTTGCTTTTAGCGCCAGCTGACTCGATTGTAGAGGACTACTTGCCAACTGATAAAAAGGTGGTTCGTTTTGGGCAAGGGGCAGAGTTGGAAATCACAGACTTGGTTGAGCGCAAGGATAGTCTGACATTTAAGGCTAATTTCTTGGAACAAGTCCTTGATTTGCCAGTGACTGGTAAGTACAATGCCACTAATGCTATGATTGCATCCTATGTTGCCTTGCAAGAAGGAGTGACTGAGGAACAAATTCATAAGGCCTTCCAAAAACTTGAATTGACGCGTAACCGTACCGAGTGGAAGAAAGCAGCCAATGGAGCAGATATCCTATCAGATGTTTACAATGCCAATCCAACTGCTATGAAGCTGATTTTAGAGACTTTCTCTGCCATTCCAGCTAATGAAGGTGGCAAAAAAATCGCTGTCTTGGCGGATATGAAGGAACTTGGTGACCAGTCTGTTCAACTTCATAACCAGATGATTTTGAGCCTCTCGCCAGATGTGCTGGATACCGTTATTTTCTATGGAGAAGATATTGCTGAATTGGCCCAACTTGCCAGTCAAATGTTCCCAATCGGCCACGTTTACTACTTCAAGAAAACAGAAGATCAAGACCAATTTGAAGACCTAGTTAAGCAGGTCAAGGAAAGTCTAGGAGCTAATGATCAAATCTTGCTCAAGGGCTCTAACTCCATGAATCTAGCTAAGCTGGTAGAAAGTTTAGAAAATGAATGCTAGTGATTTTGCCAAGTATCTTCAAAGAATGATTGCCCTTACAGATACTGGATTAACCTTTACAAAAGATCCTTTCGACCGTGAGCGCTATGAAGACTTGCGAGGCCTTTTATCTGAAATGTTGAATCAGGCATCAGACCTTGATTCCGAAGAAGTGGCAGAAGTCTTGAAGCCAACTTCTGCTTATGCGACTCCGTTAATGGACGTCCGTGCTTGGATTGTTGAGGACGAAAAGATTTGTCTGGTTAGGGGACAAGGAGAGAATGATTGGGCTTTGCCAGGTGGCTTTGGTGAAGTCGGCTATTCTCCAACAGAAAATATTCTCAAGGAAATTGAAGAAGAAACCGGTTTTGAAGCTAAAGTAGAAAGACTACTAGCTGTTTTTGATACAAATCGTTTCCAACTACAGAGCAAGCAATATGCAAAGTTTGTTTTTGAATGTAAGCTTCTTGATGGACAATTCCAAAAAAATCAAGAAATTGCTGCCCTTCAATTTTTTGCCATTGACCAACTGCCAGCCTTATCTGAAAAACGCATTACCAAGGAGCAAATAGAAATTCTTTGGCAGGTTTATCAAGGTCAGAGGGAGCAATATCTTGATTAAGAAGATGATTATCGTATTTCTAAATTCATTTTTGACAAATAGCATGGTATAATAAAATGCAGGAAAATTTTGAATCATGAGGAATACTAGATGAATTTATGGGATATTTTCTTTACGACCCAAGCAACAGAACCACCCAAGTTTGATCTTTTTTGGTATGTCAGTATATTTACACTCTTAGCCTTGACCTTTTATACAGCCTATCGTTATCGTGAAAAGAAGGCTTATCAACGATTTTTCCAAATCTTGCAGGCAGTTCAGTTAATCCTTCTTTATGGATGGTACGGGGTTAATCATATGCCATTGTCAGAAAGCTTACCCTTTTACCATTGCCGTATGGCTATGTTTGTGGTACTTTTGCTTCCTGGTCAGTCCAAATATCGGCAGTATTTTGCATTACTAGGAACATTTGGGACATTAGCTGCCTTTGTTTATCCAGTGCCAGATCCCTATCCTTTCCCCCACATTGCCATTTTGTCCTTTATCTTTGGGCACCTAGCTCTCTTGGGGAACTCTCTAGTTTATCTATTGAGACAGTATAATGCGCGATTGCTGGATGTGAAGGGAATTTTTCTCATGACCTTTGGACTAAATGCCTTGATTTTTGTGGTCAATTTAGTAACAGGTGGAGATTATGGATTCTTGACAAAACCGCCATTGGTTGGAGACCACGGCTTAGTAGCTAATTATTTAATCGTTTCTCTGGCCTTGTCAGCGGCGATTACGTTGACAAAGAAAATTTTAGAACTATTTTTAGAACAAGAAGCAGAAAAAATGATTGCAAAGAAAGCTTAGAAATGAGCTTTCTTTTTTGTACAATAGACAGATTGTTGACAAAGTTTACAGTGAATGAATTTCTGAACAGAAAAACTAAAAAATTAGCTGGTAAATTTAGGAAAAAACTGAGCACGATGAGATTTTTTGTGTTATAATATTCTGTGAATAGCTATGCCTACGTTTAGCTATTGAATATTACGAAGTTAGAAACTTGGAAGATAGAGAGGATGCGATGTAATGGCTAGAGAAGGCTTTTTTACAGGTCTAGATATTGGAACAAGCTCTGTCAAGGTGCTTGTAGCTGAGCAGAGAAATGGTGAATTAAATGTAATTGGCGTGAGTAATGCCAAAAGTAAAGGTGTAAAGGATGGAATTATTGTTGATATTGATGCAGCAGCAACTGCTATCAAATCAGCAATTTCCCAAGCAGAAGAAAAAGCAGGCATCTCAATTAAATCAGTGAATGTTGGTTTACCAGCTAATCTCTTACAGGTAGAACCAACTCAAGGAATGATTCCAGTAACATCTGATACCAAGGAAATTATGGATCAAGATGTCGAAAATGTTGTCAAATCAGCTTTGACAAAGAGTATGACACCTGATCGTGAAGTTATCACATTCATTCCTGAGGAATTTATTGTGGATGGTTTTCAAGGGATTCGTGATCCACGTGGTATGATGGGGGTTCGCCTTGAAATGCGTGGTTTACTTTATACAGGTCCTCGCACTATTTTGCATAACCTACGTAAGACAGTTGAACGTGCAGGTGTTCAGGTTGAAAATATTATTATTTCACCACTAGCAATGGTTCAATCTATTTTGAATGAAGGTGAACGTGAATTTGGTGCTACAGTGATTGATATGGGGGCAGGTCAAACGACTGTCGCTACAATCCGTAACCAAGAACTCCAGTTTACCAATATTCTCCAAGAAGGCGGAGATTATGTAACTAAGGATATCTCTAAAGTCTTGAAGACATCACAGAAACTAGCCGAAGGTTTGAAATTAAACTATGGAGAGGCTTATCCTCCTCTCGCAAGTAAAGAAACATTCCAAGTCGAAGTGATCGGGGAAGTAGAACCTGTTGAAGTAACAGAAAATTACTTGTCAGAGATTATTTCTGCACGAATTAAGCATATTTTTGAACAAATCAAACAAGACTTAGACAGAAGACATTTATTGGATCTTCCTGGTGGAATTGTTTTGATTGGTGGAACGGCTATTTTACCGGGTATTGTGGAGCTTGCTCAAGAAGTTTTTGGTGTTCGTGTCAAACTCTATGTTCCAAACCAAGTTGGAATTCGTAATCCAGCCTTTGCGCATGTGATTAGTCTGTCAGAATTTGCGGGACAATTGACAGAAGTACATCTCTTGGCTCAACGAGCAGTCAAGGGTGATGAAGGATTATTCCAACAACCGCTTAGTTTTGGGGGAATGATTCAGAAAACAGCTCAGTTTGTACAATCAACGCCTGTTCAACCAGCCCCTGCTCCAGAAGTAGAGCCGGTGGCGCCTACAGAACCAATGGCGGATTTCCAACAAGCTTCACAAAATAAACCGAAATTAGCAGATCGTTTCCGTGGCTTGATCGGAAGCATGTTTGACGAATAAAGAGGAAAAATAAATTATGACATTTTCATTTGATACAGCTGCTGCTCAAGGTGCAGTGATTAAAGTAATTGGTGTCGGTGGAGGTGGTGGCAATGCCATCAACCGTATGGTCGACGAAGGTGTTACAGGCGTAGAATTTATCGCAGCAAACACAGATGTACAAGCATTAAGTAGTACAAAAGCTGAGACTGTTATTCAGTTGGGACCTAAATTGACTCGTGGTTTGGGTGCAGGAGGTCAACCTGAGGTTGGTCGTAAAGCTGCTGAAGAAAGCGAAGAAACATTGACGGAAGCTATCAGTGGCGCAGATATGGTCTTCATCACTGCTGGTATGGGAGGAGGCTCTGGAACTGGAGCTGCTCCTGTTATTGCTCGTATCGCCAAAGATTTAGGTGCTCTTACAGTTGGTGTTGTAACACGTCCGTTTGGTTTTGAAGGAAGCAAACGTGGACAATTTGCTGTAGAAGGAATCAATCAACTGCGTGAGCATGTAGATACTTTATTGATTATCTCAAACAACAACTTGCTTGAAATTGTTGATAAGAAAACTCCACTTCTTGAAGCTCTTAGCGAGGCAGATAACGTTCTTCGTCAAGGTGTTCAAGGAATTACCGATTTGATTACCAATCCAGGATTGATTAACCTTGACTTTGCCGATGTGAAAACAGTTATGGCAAATAAAGGGAATGCTCTTATGGGTATTGGTATTGGTAGTGGAGAAGAACGTGTGGTAGAAGCAGCACGTAAGGCAATTTACTCACCACTTCTTGAAACAACTATTGACGGTGCCGAGGATGTCATCGTCAACGTTACTGGTGGTCTTGATTTAACCTTGATTGAAGCTGAAGAGGCTTCACAAATTGTGAACCAGGCAGCAGGTCAAGGAGTGAACATCTGGCTCGGTACTTCAATTGATGAAAGTATGCGTGATGAAATTCGTGTAACAGTTGTTGCAACAGGTGTTCGTCAAGACCGCGTAGAGAAGGTTGTGGCTCCACAAGCTAGACCTACTACCAACTACCGTGAGACAGTGAAACCAGCTCATTCACATGGCTTTGATCGTCATTTTGATATGGCAGAAACAGCTGAATTGCCAAAACAAAATCAACGTCGCTCGGAACAAGCTCAAGGATCTGCTTTTGGTGATTGGGATTTACGTCGCGAGACAATTGTTCGTCCGACTGATTCAGTAGTGTCACCGGTAGAACGTTTTGAAATTCCAAATTCACAAGATGAAGATGAGTTGGATACACCTCCATTTTTCAAAAATCGTTAAGTAAATGAATGTAAAAGAAAATACAGAACGTGTTTTTCGAGAAGTCGCAGAAGCAAGTCTGAGTGCTCATCGCGAGAGTGGCTCAGTCTCTGTCATTGCAGTTACCAAGTATGTAGATGTACCGACAGCGGAAGCCTTGCTTCCGCTAGGAGTTCATCATATCGGTGAAAATCGTGTAGATAAGTTTCTAGAGAAATATCAAGCTTTAAAAGATCGAGATGTGACTTGGCATTTGATTGGTACCTTACAAAGACGTAAGGTGAAAGATGTCATTCAATACGTTGATTATTTCCATGCATTGGATTCAGTAAAGCTAGCAGAGGAAATCCAAAAAAGAAGTGACCGAGTCATCAAGTGTTTCCTTCAAGTAAATATTTCTAAAGAAGAAAGTAAACACGGCTTTTCGAGAGAAGAATTATTGGAAGTCTTGCCGGAGTTAGCCAAACTAGATAAGATTGAATATGTTGGATTAATGACGATGGCACCTTTTGAGGCTAGCAGTGAACAGTTGAAAGAGATTTTCAAGGCGACTCAAGATTTACAAAGAGAAATCCAAGAAAAACAAATTCCAAAGATGCCTATGACCGAGTTAAGTATGGGAATGAGTCGTGATTATAAAGAAGCGATTCAATTCGGTTCCACCTTTGTTCGCATAGGTACAGCATTTTTTAAGTAGGAGAGAACCATGTCTTTAAAAGATAGATTCGATAGATTTATAGATTATTTTACGGAGGATGAGGATTTAAGTCTCCCTAATGAAAAACGAGATGAGCCCATTTTAACTCCAGTAAATTCTACACAGGAAAAGGCTCTCTCAACGAATCAAACACCAAGCACAAGTAGTACAAAAGAAAATAATATTACTAGACTGCATGCACGTCAACAAGAGTTAGCAAAGCAAAATCAGCATTCCACTGAAAAAGTAACAATTGATGTTCGTTACCCTAGAAAATATGAAGATGCGATAGAAATTGTTGATTTATTAGCAGGAAACGAAAGTATTTTGATTGATTTTCAATATATGACTGAAGTACAAGCTCGTCGTTGTTTAGATTATCTGGATGGGGCTTGCCATGTTCTAGCTGGAAATTTGAAAAAGGTAGCTTCTACCATGTATCTGTTGACACCAGTGAATGTTATTGTGAATATTGAAGATATTCGTTTACCAGATGAAGATCAACAGGGTGAGTTTGATTTTGATATGAGACGAAATAGAGTACGATAATGATTTTTTTAATTCGTCTGATTTATAATGCAGTGGATATTTACTCCCTGATTTTGGTAGCCTTTGCTGTCATGTCTTGGTTTCCAGGCGCCTACGAATCAAGTTTGGGTCGTTGGATTGTAGTATTGGTAAAACCAGTGCTTGCTCCTTTGCAACGTCTGCCTTTACAGATAGCAGGTCTAGATTTATCTGTTTGGGTTGCGATTGTTTTGGTTCGATTTTTAGGGGAAAACTTAGTGCGTTTTCTGGCGATGATAGGATGAATAAAGGGATTTACCAGCATTTCTCCATAGAAGATCGTCCCTTTCTTGATAAGGGAATGGAATGGATAAAGAAGGTGGAAGATAGCTATGCTCCTTTTTTAACTCCTTTTATCAATCCTCATCAGGAGAAACTATTAAAAATTTTAGCCCAAACCTATGGTCTTGCTTGTAGCAGTAGTGGGGAATTCGTCTCAAGTGAGTATGTTCGAGTTTTATTATACCCAGATTATTTCCAGCCAGAGTTTTCAGATTTTGAAATGTCTCTCCAGGAAATTGTGTATTCCAATAAATTTGAACACTTAACGCATGCTAAGATTTTAGGGACAGTCATCAATCAATTAGGGATTGAACGGAAACTTTTTGGAGATATCCTAGTAGATGAAGAACGGGCGCAGATTATGATTAATCAGCAGTTTCTTCTTCTCTTTCAAGATGGATTAAAGAAAATTGGCCGTATACCCGTTTCGCTGGAGGAACGTCCTTTCACCGAGAAAATAGATAAGTTGGAACAGTATAGAGAGCTGGATTTATGCGTGTCTAGTTTTAGATTAGATGTTCTTTTATCAAATGTTTTAAAACTATCTAGAAATCAAGCAAACCAGTTGATTGACAAGAAACTTGTCCAAGTAAATTATCATATGGTAGATAAATCAGACTATACTGTTCAAGTTGGAGACTTGATTAGTGTGAGAAAATTTGGGCGTTTGAGGTTACTTCAAGATAAGGGACAAACTAAAAAAGAGAAGAAAAAAATAACAGTCCAGTTGTTATTAAGTAAGTGAGGAAAAATATGCCAATTACATCGTTAGAAATCAAAGATAAAACCTTTAGCACACGCTTTAGAGGTTTTGATCCAGAAGAAGTAGATGAATTTTTAGATATTGTAGTCCGTGATTATGAAGATTTAGTCCGCTCTAATCATGATAAGGATTTACATATTAAGAGTTTAGAAGATCGTTTGTCTTACTTTGATGAGATGAAAGATTCATTGAGCCAGTCTGTATTGATTGCTCAAGATACAGCTGAACGAGTAAAACAAGCTGCATCTGAACGTTCAAACAATATTATCCATCAAGCAGAGCAAGATGCACAACGTTTATTGGAAGAAGCTAAGTACAAGGCAAATGAAATTCTTCGTCAGGCAGCTGATAATGCTAAGAAAGTTGCTGTTGAAACCGAAGAATTGAAGAACAAGAGTCGTGTCTTCCACCAACGTCTCAAATCTACAATTGAGAGTCAGTTGGCTATTGTTGAATCTTCAGATTGGGAAGATATTCTTCGTCCAACAGCTACTTATCTTCAGACAAGTGATGAAGCCTTTAAAGAAGTTGTTAGCGAAGTACTTGGAGAACCGATTCCAGCTCCAATTGAGGAAGAACCAATTGATATGACACGTCAATTTTCTCAAGAAGAAATGACAGAGTTACAGGCTCGTATTGAGGCAGCCAATAAAGAATTGGCTGAATTTGAAGCTCAGGCTAAACAGGAAGTGGAAAATCCAACTCCTGTAGTGAGTCCTCAAATTGAAGAAGGACCTGCTCATCCAGTTGGTCCAATGTACGAGGAACCAGAAGTAGCTCCAGTACATCCTTCGGCTCCAACACCAGCTACAGAAACGTTTGATTCAGCACCAGGATTTGAAGCACCGCAAGAATCCGTTACAATTTTATAAGAAATAATCTGAGAACAATATCTTATCCTTATATTTCCAGCGAGCAGGAGATGGTGTGAGTCCTGTAATCCCTATTGATAAGATTATCCTCTCAAACAATCAAGTCTGAATGGAGTAAGATTTGACGTTCCCCACGTTACGGGATAAGAGGAAAAAAGCTGAGTCTTTTTTCGAATAAAGGTGGTACCACGATTTTCGTCCTTTTTGGAAGTCGTGGTTTTTAATTTGTTATTATTTATAAAGGAGATACCATGAAACTCAAAGATACCCTTAATCTTGGGAAAACAGCTTTCCCAATGCGTGCAGGCCTTCCGACCAAAGAGCCAGTTTGGCAAAAGGAATGGGAAGATGCAAAACTTTACCAACGTCGTCAAGAATTGAACCAAGGAAAACCTCATTTCACCTTGCATGATGGCCCTCCATACGCTAACGGAAATATCCACGTTGGACATGCTATGAACAAGATTTCAAAAGATATCATTGTTCGCTCAAAATCTATGTCAGGTTTTTACGCACCATTTATCCCGGGTTGGGACACTCATGGTCTGCCAATCGAGCAAGTTTTGGCAAAACAAGGTGTCAAACGTAAAGAAATGGACTTGGTTGAGTACTTGAAACTTTGCCGTGAATACGCTCTTTCTCAAGTAGATAAACAACGTGAAGACTTTAAACGTTTGGGTGTTTCTGGTGACTGGGAAAATCCATATGTGACTTTGACTCCTGACTATGAAGCAGCCCAAATCCGTGTCTTCGGTGAGATGGCTAACAAGGGTTATATCTATCGTGGTGCAAAACCAGTTTACTGGTCATGGTCATCTGAGTCTGCCCTTGCTGAAGCAGAGATTGAATACCATGACTTGGTTTCAACTTCTCTTTACTATGCCAACAAGGTAAAGGATGGCAAAGATGTTCTAGATACAGATACTTATATCGTAGTCTGGACAACTACTCCATTTACTATCACAGCTTCTCGTGGTTTGACTGTTGGAGCGGATATTGATTACGTCTTGGTTCAACCTGCTGGTGAAGCTCGTAAGTTTGTGGTTGCTGCAGAATTGTTGACTAGCTTGTCTGAGAAATTTGGCTGGGTTGATGTTCAAGTTTTGGCAACTTACCGTGGTCAAGAATTGAACCACATCGTAACAGAACATCCATGGGATACAGCTGTAGATGAATTGGTTATTCTTGGTGACCATGTTACCACTGACTCTGGTACTGGTATTGTCCATACAGCCCCTGGTTTTGGTGAGGACGACTACAATGTTGGTATTGCTAATGGTCTTGAAGTCGCAGTGACTGTTGACGAACGTGGTATCATGATGAAGAATGCTGGTCCTGAGTTTGAAGGTCAATTCTATGAAAAGGTAGTTCCAACTGTTATTGAAAAACTTGGTAACCTCCTTCTTGCCCAAGAAGAAATCTCTCACTCATACCCATTTGACTGGCGTACGAAGAAACCAATCATCTGGCGTGCAGTACCACAATGGTTTGCCTCAGTTTCTAAATTCCGCCAAGAAATCTTGGATGAAATTGAAAAGGTGAAATTCCACTCAGAATGGGGTAAAGTCCGTCTTTACAATATGATTCGTGACCGTGGTGACTGGGTCATCTCTCGTCAACGCGCTTGGGGTGTTCCACTTCCTATCTTCTACGCTGAAGACGGTACAGCGATTATGACTGCTGAAACTATTGAGCATGTAGCTCAACTCTTTGAAGAACATGGTTCAAGCATTTGGTGGGAACGTGATGCCAAAGACCTCTTACCAGAAGGATTTACTCATCCAGGTTCACCAAATGGCGAATTCAAGAAAGAAACAGATATCATGGACGTTTGGTTTGACTCAGGTTCATCATGGAATGGAGTTGTAGTAAACCGTCCTGAGTTGACTTACCCAGCAGACCTTTACCTAGAAGGTTCTGACCAATACCGTGGTTGGTTCAACTCTTCACTCATCACATCTGTTGCCAACCATGGCGTAGCACCTTACAAACAAATTCTGTCACAAGGATTTGCCCTTGACGGTAAAGGTGAGAAGATGTCTAAATCTCTTGGAAACACCATTGCTCCAAGCGATGTTGAAAAACAATTCGGTGCTGAAATCTTGCGTCTCTGGGTAACAAGTGTTGACTCAAGCAACGATGTGCGTATCTCTATGGATATTTTGAGCCAAGTCTCTGAAACTTACCGTAAGATTCGTAACACTCTTCGTTTCTTGATTGCTAACACATCTGACTTTAACCCAGCTCAAGACGCAGTCGCTTACGATGAGCTTCGTTCAGTTGATAAGTACATGACGGTTCGCTTTAACCAGCTTGTGAAAACGATTCGTGATGCTTATGCAAACTTTGAATTCTTGACAATCTACAAGGCCTTGGTGAACTTTATCAACGTTGATTTGTCAGCCTTCTACCTTGATTTTGCCAAAGATGTTGTTTACATCGAAGGTGCCAAATCACTGGAACGCCGTCAAATGCAGACTGTCTTCTATGACATTCTTGTGAAAATCACCAAACTCTTGACACCAATCCTTCCTCACACTGCGGAAGAAATCTGGTCATACCTTGAGTTTGAAGCAGAAGATTTTGTTCAATTATCAGAATTGCCAGAAGCAGAAACTTTTGCTAATCAAGAGGAAATCTTGGATACATGGGCTGCCTTCATGGACTTCCGTGGACAAGCTCAAAAAGCCTTGGAAGAAGCTCGTAATGCAAAAGTAATCGGTAAATCACTTGAAGCACACTTGACAGTTTATCCAAATGAAGTTGTGAAAACTCTGCTCGAAGCAGTAAACAGCAATGTAGCTCAACTTTTAATCGTGTCTGAATTGACTATCGCAGAAGGACCAGCTCCAGAAGCTGCCGTTAGCTTCGAAGATGTAGCCTTCACAGTTGAACGCGCTGCAGGTGAAGTATGTGACCGTTGCCGTCGTATCGACCCAACAACAGCAGAACGCAGCTACCACGCAGTCATCTGTGACCACTGTGCAAGCATCGTAGAAGAAAACTTTGCGGACGCAGTCGCAGAAGGATTTGAAGAGAAATAAGGTTGAAAAGTCTAGGTAAAACTCAATTTGAGAAGAAAAGACAACTAATTTTATAGTCTATTAAACGCATTGTATCACGTTTTTGAACACCTGATACGATGCGTTTTTATTTATTTTGAAAATTTGTGAGGTGTGATTTTTTATACTCAACAAGAATCAAAGAGAAACTTAGCAAGCTAACAGCAGTAAGATAAAATACGAATTTGATATTGCGGATAAGATTGGTAAATTGTATCACATTTTTACAATAATAAATTTGTATAGTTGCTTTTGATTTCTGAAAAGTATTATATTTTATTTCATATTATACAAATTTTTATTTTATAATATCAGAAAATACTTTTTTTTTTTAGCAAATATGATACAATTTTATTTGAAAAAAAATAAAAAGGAGATTTTATTATGAAATCAAAAACACTTGCTTTAATTAGTGGTATCGTCGGTCTTGTAGGAGGAATTTTACTTCTTATTGGTCCTTTTGTCTTGTTGGGAACAGCGGTAAATACAGCTGCTACAACTCTTAATGGAGGAGCTACTGCAGGGGCTGTTTCAGGTGTTGCTTTACTCTTGAATGCCTTGAAGATTGCAAATCTTGTTCTCGGTATCATTGCTATTGTTTACTATAAAGGAGATAATCGTGTAGGTGCAGCTCCGTCTGTCCTAATGATTGTTTCTGGTGGAGTTAGTC
This sequence comes from Streptococcus sp. 20925_1_69, assembly GCF_041432365.1. Classification (GTDB taxonomy): domain Bacteria; phylum Bacillota; class Bacilli; order Lactobacillales; family Streptococcaceae; genus Streptococcus. The sequence continues at coordinate 72,547 of NZ_JAPVZL010000004.1, read as the reverse complement.
TCATTCCATTCTTAGGATGGGTTGGGGGGATTCTTGCTATTATTGGAGGATCTCTATTCCTTGCAACATTGAAGAAATTCAAATCAGAAGAATAAAAGGTATTTTAGCATGAAAAGAACAAAAAAGTTTATCGGTCTAGGAGTAGTTCTATTATCTGTTTCTCTTCTCGCTGCATGTGGAGCACAAAATTCAAAGACTACTTCAACAAGTAATGATGAGAAGACAGCAGCAACATCTAATACCACAAAAGAAACAATCACTCTTGATACACCGGTTGTAACAGACGATGCGATTGAATCAATACGTACTTATGCAGATTATATAGATCTTTATAAAAAGATTTTTGATGATTATTTTACTAAAGCTGAGGAAAGTTTCAAAGGCACAGCTATGGAAAATAATGAGTCGTTTACCAAACTAAAAGAGTCAACTCAAAAATTATTCGATGCGCAGAAAAAAATATATGATTTGCTAGGGTCAACTGAGATCAAGGAAGATGATAAATCAAAATTGTCTCAACAATTGAAAGACTTTAGAGACAATTTGCAAAAACAGTTGAAAACTTTGACATCTCAACTACAGTAAGATAGAAATTTTTTGTAGTAATTGAGAATAATTGGTTAAATTACACCCCAAATGTTATAAATTGGGGTGTTTTTTAAAGATTAAATAATGATGATAGAATAGAAACAACCAAAAACAATGTGATTGCCAAACAGTCCTTTCCTTTTGGTTTTGACTAGCTTTTTTGTGAAAAATTGTGTAAAATAGAATAGATAAACGAGGGAAAACCTCGGAAAATTTAAAGGAGAATCCATCTAATGGTAAAATTGGTTTTTGCTCGCCACGGTGAGTCTGAATGGAACAAAGCTAACCTTTTCACTGGTTGGGCTGATGTTGATTTGTCTGAAAAAGGTACACAACAAGCGATTGACGCTGGTAAATTGATCAAAGAAGCTGGTATCGAATTTGACCAAGCTTACACTTCAGTATTGAAACGTGCGATTAAAACAACTAACTTGGCTCTTGAAGCTTCTGACCAATTGTGGGTTCCAGTTGAAAAATCATGGCGTTTGAACGAACGTCACTACGGTGGTTTGACTGGTAAAAACAAAGCTGAAGCTGCTGAACAATTTGGTGATGAACAAGTTCACATCTGGCGTCGTTCATACGATGTATTGCCTCCAAACATGGATCGTGATGATGAGCACTCAGCTCACACTGACCGTCGTTACGCTTCACTTGACGATTCAGTTATCCCAGATGCTGAAAATTTGAAAGTGACTTTGGAACGTGCCCTTCCATTCTGGGAAGATAAAATCGCTCCAGCTCTTAAAGATGGCAAAAACGTATTCGTAGGAGCTCACGGTAACTCAATCCGTGCCCTTGTAAAACACATCAAAGGTTTGTCAGATGACGAAATCATGGACGTGGAAATCCCTAACTTCCCACCATTGGTATTCGAATTCGACGAAAAATTGAACGTAGTTTCTGAATACTACCTTGGAAAATAAAAAAATGTAAGTCTAGAATTGATTTCTAGGCTTTTTATGTTAGTATGGTAGTATGATAAGGAATAAAAAACAAGATTATGTATTGGCCTACAAGCAACCAGCGTCAACAACATATAAGGGTTGGGAAGAAGAGGCCTTACCGATAGGCAATGGTTCTTTAGGAGCAAAAATATTTGGGCTTATAGGGGCTGAGCGGATTCAATTCAATGAAAAAAGTCTCTGGTCTGGAGGTCCACTTCCTGATAGTTCAGATTATCAGGGTGGAAATCTTCAGGACCAGTATGTTTTTTTAGCTGAGATTCGGCAGGCTTTGGAGAAGAGAGACTACAATACTGCTAAGGAACTGGCTGAACAGCACTTAGTCGGGTCCCAAACGAGTCAATATGGGACCTATCTGTCCTTTGGGGATATTCACATTGAGTTCAGTAATCAAGGCAAGACTATGTCTCAGGTGACGAACTATCAGAGACAGCTGAATATTAGTAAGGCACTTGCGACGACTTCTTATGCCTATAAGGGAACGCGATTTGAACGTGAAGCTTTTGCGAGTTTTCCAGATGATCTCTTGATTCAACGTTTTACTAAGGAAGGGTTGGAAACTCTAGATTTTACTATGGAACTGTCCTTGACCCGCGATTTAGCTTCTGATGGAAAGTATGAGCAGGAAAAATCTGATTTCAAGGAGTGTAAGTTGGATATTACTGATTCTCATATCTTGATGAAGGGACGGGTTAAGGATAATGATCTGCGGTTTGCTAGTTATCTAGCTTGGGAAACGGATGGAGATATTAGAGTTTGGTCAGATAAGGTTCAGATATCAGGAGCCAGTTATGCTAATCTCTTCTTGGCGGCTAAGACAGATTTTGCCCAAAATCCTGCTAGCAATTATCGCAAGAAAATAGATTTAGAGCAACAGGTAAAGGACTTGGTGGAGATAGCTAAAGAAAAGGGCTATACCCAATTGAAATCAAGGCATATTGAGGACTACCAAGCTTTATTTCAGCGTGTTCAATTGGATTTGGGAGCTGATGTTGACACATTCACTACAGATGATTTGCTAAAAAATTATAAGCCTCAAGAGGGACAGGCTTTGGAGGAGCTGTTCTTCCAGTATGGGCGGTATTTATTGATTAGCTCTTCTAGAGATTGCCCAGATGCTCTACCAGCTAACTTGCAAGGGGTATGGAATGCGATCGACAATCCTCCTTGGAACTCAGACTATCACTTGAATATCAATCTGCAGATGAATTATTGGCCAGCCTATGTTACTAATCTCCTAGAGACGGCCTTTCCGGTCATCAACTATATCGATGATTTGCGTGTCTATGGTCGCATAGCGGCTACAAGGTATGCAGGAATCGTCTCTCAGGAAGGGGAGGAGAATGGTTGGTTGGTTCATACTCAAGCGACTCCTTTCGGCTGGACGGCACCTGGTTGGGATTACTATTGGGGCTGGTCACCAGCTGCTAATGCGTGGATGATGCAAACGGTTTATGAGGCCTATTCATTTTACAGGGACCAAGACTATCTCAGGGAGAAAATTTATCCCATGTTGAGGGAAACGGTGCGTTTTTGGAATGATTTTTTACATAAGGATCAGCAGGCGCAGCGTTGGGTATCTTCTCCGTCTTATTCTCCAGAACATGGTCCGATTTCGATTGGCAATACCTATGACCAATCTCTGATTTGGCAGTTATTTCATGATTTTATTCAGGCTGCTCAGGAATTGGGACTGGATGAGGACTTGTTGACTGAGGTCAAGGAGAAGTTTGACTTGCTTAATCCTCTTCAAATCACTCAATTTGGTCGAATCAGGGAGTGGTATGAGGAGGAAGAGCAGTATTTTCAAAATGAGAAAGTGGAGGCCCAGCATCGGCACGCTTCCCATCTAGTGGGACTCTATCCTGGAACTCTCTTTAGCTATAAGGGACAAGAGTATCTTGATGCGGCGCGTGCTAGCCTCAATGATCGTGGAGATGGGGGTACAGGTTGGTCCAAGGCTAATAAGATAAATCTTTGGGCGCGTCTAGGAGATGGCAATCGAGCCCATAAATTATTAGCAGAGCAGTTAAAGACATCCACCTTGCCCAATCTTTGGTGCACCCATCCTCCTTTTCAGATAGATGGTAATTTTGGTGCTACTAGTGGCATGGCGGAAATGTTGATCCAGTCTCATACAGCTTATCTGGTACCTCTAGCCGCCCTACCCGATGCATGGTCAACAGGTTCTGTTTCAGGCTTAATGGCACGTGGACATTTTGAAGTTAGCATGAGGTGGGAGGATAAAAAACTCTTACAGATGACCATTTTATCAAGGAGTGGAGGAGATTTGCGAGTTTCTTATCCAGGTATTGAAAAAAGTGTGATTGAAGTGAATCAAGAAAAAGCAAAAGTGAAATGCATAGAGAAAGATTGTATTTCGGTGGCAACAGCAGAAGGTGATCTGGTTCAATTTTATTTTTAAGAAGATGATAAAAGGCAGTGGTTTGATACTGTCTTTTAATAAGGATTTGAGAATGTAAGCAGTTTCCAACTAGTTGAAAAAGCGTTATAATGGTAGTAGGAAGTAATTTGTTTGAGAGAGGGTGGGTCTGATGGCTTATATTGAGATGAAACACTGTTACAAGCGTTATCAGGTTGGGGACACGGAGATTGTGGCCAATCGTGATGTGAATTTTGAGATTGAAAAGGGTGAATTGGTTATTATTCTAGGTGCATCTGGTGCAGGCAAGTCAACGGTTCTTAACCTTCTTGGGGGAATGGATACCAATGACGAGGGGGAAATCTGGATTGATGGTGCCAATATTGCAGACTACAATTCCCACCAGAGAACCAATTACCGCCGCAATGATGTCGGTTTTGTTTTTCAGTTTTATAATCTAGTTTCCAATCTAACTGCTAAGGAAAATGTGGAGTTGGCTTCAGAAATCGTGACAGATGCCTTGAATCCTGAACAGGTCTTGACAGATGTAGGTCTGGCTCATCGTCTCAATAATTTCCCAGCCCAGCTTTCTGGAGGGGAGCAACAGCGAGCCTCCATTGCACGCGCGGTAGCCAAAAATCCTAAAATCCTCCTTTGTGATGAACCGACTGGAGCCTTGGATTATCAGACGGGCAAGCAGGTTTTGAAAATTCTCCAAGATATGTCTCGTCAAAAGGGAGCGACGGTGATCATCGTGACTCACAATGGAGCTTTGGCGCCCATTGCTGATCGCGTGATTCATATGCACGATGCCAGTGTCAAGGATGTGGTGATCAACCAGTTTCCTCAGGATATCGACAGTTTGGAGTACTAGCATGATCAAGCGAAAAACTTATTGGAAGGACTTAATTCAGTCCTTCACAGGCTCCAAGGGACGTTTTTTATCTATCTTGACCTTGATGATGTTGGGCTCTCTAGCCCTAGTAGGTCTCAAAGTGACTAGCCCCAACATGGAGTCGACAGCTAATGCTTATTTAACAACTGCTCAAACCCTGGATTTGGCAGTTATGTCTAATTATGGTTTAGATCAAACAGATCAAGAAGAACTAGAACAGATAGAGGGCGCAGAGGTTGAGTTTGGCTATTTGACAGATGTGACTATGGAGAATGGGCAGGATGCCATTAGGCTGTACTCCAAACCAGAGCGAATTTCAACCTTTCAGCTAAGAGAGGGACGACTTCCTCAGTCAGATAAGGAAATCGCTTTGGCCACTCATTTGCAAGGCCAATACAGCGTGGGACAGGAGGTTAGTTTTAAAGAAAAAGAAGAGGGTCATTCCTCTTTAAAAGACCATACTTATACCATTACTGGTTTTGTAGATTCAGCTGAAATCCTCTCCCAGCGTGATATGGGCTACGCAGGAAGTGGAAGTGGGACTCTGACAGCCTATGGGGTGATTTTACCTAGTCAGTTTGATCAGAAAGTCTACAATATAGCTCGTTTGAAATATCAAGATTTAGCAGGCTTAAATGCTTTTTCAGTAGCTTATGAAGAAAAATCCAAGCAACATCAGGAAGACCTTGAACAAGCTTTGTCAGATAATGGCAAGGCACGTCTGCAACTCTTGAAAAAAGAAGGACAAGAGTCTCTAGACAAAGGTCAAGAGACCCTTGACAAGGCTGAGACTAATTTGCAGGAAGGCAAACGTCGTTTAGCAGCTGCTCAAGATCGTATACAGGCTCAAGAAAGTCAACTAGCCTTGCTTCCTCAAGCACAGAGAGAGCAGGCCAGTACTCAACTTACCCAAGCCAAGCAGGAATTGAGTAAGGAAGAGGACAGACTAAAGCAGGCTGAACAAAATCTAGCCCAGGAAAAGGAAAAATTAGAAAAACATCAGCAAGCCTTGGATGATTTGGCGGAACCAAGGTATCAGGTCTATAATCGTCAGACCATGCCTGGCGGTCAAGGCTACCTCATGTACAGTAATGCTTCAGCCAGTATTCGGGCAGTGGGCAATATCTTTCCTGTAGTGCTTTATGCCGTAGCAGCTATGGTGACCTTTACAACCATGACTCGCTTTGTGGATGAAGAGCGAACACATGCAGGTATTTTTAAGGCCTTGGGTTATCGTAGCAAGGATATTATTGCCAAGTTTCTCCTTTATGGTCTAGTAGCTGGGACTGTCGGAACAGCTCTAGGTAGCATACTTGGACATTATTTACTAGCCGGTGTGATTTCAAGTGTCATTACAAAAGACATGGTGGTGGGAGAAACCCAGATTCAGTTCTATTGGACCTATAGCTTACTAGCTCTTGGTCTGAGTTGGTTGGCGAGTGTCTTACCAGCCTATCTGGTGGCTCGGAGGGAACTTCATGATGAAGCAGCCCAGCTTTTACTGCCTAAACCACCTGTTAAAGGAGCCAAAATCTTACTAGAGCGCATCGGTTTTATCTGGCGTCGTCTCAGTTTTACTCATAAGGTAACAGCCCGCAATATCTTCCGTTATAAGCAGCGGATGTTGATGACGATTTTTGGTGTGGCAGGTTCTGTAGCTCTGCTCTTTGCAGGTTTGGGAATACAATCCTCTGTGGCAGGGGTTCCGTCTAGACAGTTTCAACAAATTCAACAGTATCAGATGATTGTCTCTGAAAATCCTAGTGCGACCAATCAGGACAAGGCAGAGCTAGAAGAAGTATTGAAAGGGAAGGATATCCAAGTCTACCAGAAAATTTATTCTAAGACGCTAGACAAGGATTTCAAAGGTAAGACTGGTCTTCAAACTATTACTCTTATGATGACAGATAAGGAAGATTTGACACCCTTTATCCATCTTCAAAATCACCAGCAGGAGCTGACATTAAAAGATGGCGTCGTTATTACAGCTAAACTCGCCCAGCTGGCAGGTGCCAAGGTTGGGGAGAGCCTAGAAATTGAAGGTAAGGAATTAAAGGTCGCCGCTATTACTGAGAACTACGTTGGTCACTTTATTTATATGAGTCAGGCTAGCTATGAGCAAATTTACGGACAGGTGCCCCAAGCCAACACTTATCTGGTCTCGCTAAGGGATACCAGTGCGTCTAGTATCGAAAGGCAGGCAGGCTTGCTTATGAATCAATCTGCGGTGTCCAGTGTTGTCCAGAATGCTTCAGCCATTCGCCTCTTTGACTCGGTCGCCAGCTCACTCAATCAGACCATGACTATCTTAGTTATCGTGTCGGTTCTATTGGCTATTGTTATCCTTTACAATCTGACCAATATCAATGTGGCTGAGAGAATCCGTGAACTCTCCACTATCAAGGTTCTCGGTTTTCATAGTAATGAAGTCACCCTCTACATTTACCGTGAGACGATTGTGCTATCCCTTGTGGGAATCGTTCTTGGTCTGGTAACTGGTTTCTATTTACACCAGTTTTTGATTCAAATGATTTCACCAGCGACTATTCTCTTTTATCCGCAGGTAGGCTGGGAAGTCTATGTAATTCCAGTGACGGCAGTAAGCATCATTTTGACCTTGCTTGGCTTCTTCGTCAATCGTCATCTGAGAAAGGTTGATATGCTTGAAGCCTTGAAATCTGTAGAGTAATACTCTTCGAAAATCTTTTCAAACCAGGTTAGTTTCCATCTACAACCTCAAAGCAGTGTCTTGAGTAACCTGTGGCTAGATTCCAGTATAAGGTAGTTGTTTTTATCAGATTGGACTTGTATTTACTCGTAAACAAAAATCCTCCGTTTCAAAGAGTAGGGAACTCTTTGTGACAGAGGATTTTTTCTATAGGGCCTTAGCAGCTGCAATTGCGGCTTCGAAGTTTGGTTCAGAGTTGATATTGTCCACGTATTCAACGTAGCGAATAGTATTGTCAGTATCGAGGACAAAGACTGCGCGTGCCAATAGGTGCCACTCACTGATTAAGAGGGCGTAGTTACGTCCAAAGGAATGGTCGAAATAGTCTGAGAGCATGATGGCATTTTCAATACCTTCAGCACCACACCAACGTTTTTGAGCAAAAGGGAGGTCCATTGAAACAGTCAAGACAACCGTATTATCCAGTCCAGCCAGTTCTTCATTAAAACGACGTGTTTGAGTTGAGCAGATACCTGTATCGATAGAAGGCACGACACTCAAGACTTTTTTCTTGCCATCAAAATCAGCCAGAGATTTTTTAGAAAGGTCTGTTGTAGTGAGTGAAAAATCAAGTGCCTTGTCGCCGATTTGTAGTTGTTTACCTGTAAAGCTCACAGGATTTCCGAGGAAAGTTACCATAAGATACTCCAATCTTTTTTCTTCCATTTTAGCTAAAACAGTCGGAATTTTCCAATGATTTGACCGGAAATATGGGTATAGAAAAAACGCCATCTCACGTGAGAATGACGTTTTTCAGAGGCTTATTTTGCCAATCCTTCAGCAATCTTGTCAAGGTTGTATTTCATCATGTTGTAGTAGCTGTCGCCTTCTTTACCTTGTTCTGCGATAGAGTCAGTAAAGATTTGTGCGTAGATTGGGATGTTTGTGTCTTGTGAAACAGTCTTCATTGGACGGTCATCCACACTTGATTCTACAAAGAGTGAAGGAGTTTTTGTTTGGCGAAGTTTTTCAACCAAGGTCTTGATTTGGTCAGGTGTTCCTTCTTCTTCAGTGTTGATTTCCCAGATATAGGCACTTGGGACACCGTAGGCTTTAGAGAAGTATTTGAAGCATCCTTCGCTGGTTACGATCAATTTCTTCTCAGCAGGGATGTTGTCGAATTTAGCTTTAGCTTCTTTGTCAAGTTTGTCTAACTTATCAGTATATTCTTTGAGATTTTTTTCGTAAAATTCTTTGTTGCTAGGGTCTTTAGCGCTCAATTGTTTTGCGATATTTTTAGCAAAGATCATACCGTTTTCAAGGTTAAGCCAAGCGTGTGGGTCTTCTTTACCTTTTTCGTTTTGGCCTTCAAGGTAGATAACATCAACGCCTTCGCTGACTGCAAAGTAGTCTTTGTTTTCAGTTTTCTTAGCATTTTCTACCAATTTTGTAAACCAAGCATTGCCACCTGTTTCAAGGTTGATACCGTTATAGAAAATGAGGTCTGCCTCAGAAGTTTTCTTGACGTCTTCAGGTAGTGGCTCGTATTCGTGTGGGTCTTGACCAACAGGAACGATACTGTGAAGATCAATCTTATCACCAGCAATATTTTTAGTAATATCAGCGATGATTGAGTTTGTAGCAACAACTTTTAGTTTTTGACCAGAAGCTGCATCTTTTTTTCCGCTAGCACATGCTACAAGAGCAATGACGGAAAGAAAGAGAACGAGTAATGTACCTAATTTTTTCATTAGATCCTCCAATTTATTGGGGCTTTGCCCCTTATTTTAACAAATGTTTATTTTTCAGTTTCAAATATCGTTGTTTTGGAGCGATAAAGAAGCTAATGAGAAAGAAACTAGCGGCTGTAAGCACGATACTAGAACCTGCCGCAACGTTAAAACTATAGCCGATAAAGAGCCCCAAAACTGAAGCTATCGCTCCAAAGGTTGAGGAAAGGAAAATCATGCTTTTCAGGCTATTAGCATAAAGATAAGCAGTTGCAGCTGGGGTAATCAGCATGGCTACAATCAGGATAGTTCCGACACTTTGCATGGCTGTCACAGACACGAGAGTCAAGAGTACCATGAGAAGGTAGTGATAGAAATTGACAGGCATTCCCATGGCTTTGGCCAAGAGTTCATCAAAGGAAGTTATCAAGAGTTGCTTGAAGAAAATCCAGATTAACAAGAGAATGGCTGCCCCCACACCTATAGTAATAAACATATCCGTATCTTGGACGGCCAGGATATTACCAAAAAGGATATGGAAAAGGTCAGTTGAACTTTTAGCGACACTAATCAAGATGATACCGAGGGCTAAGAAAGAAGAAAAGGTAATGCCGATGGCGGTATCGCTTTTGATAATCGAGTTCCCCTTGATGTAGGTAATGATGATGGCAGCTAGCAATCCAAAGACAATGGCTCCGATAAAGAAGTCAACGCCCAAGATGAAGGAGAGGGCTACACCTGGCAAGACAGCATGTGAAATGGCATCTCCCATGAGTGACATCCCGCGTAGAATGATGAAACATCCCACAGCTCCAGCTACGATCCCGATGACAATAGCTGTTATCAAGGCATTCTGTAAGAAATGGAATTTTTGCAATCCATCGATAAATTCTGTAATCATAGGTCACCTCCATTGAAAAAGAGTCGATTACCGTAAGCTTCTTTGAGATTGGCTTCGGTAAAGGTTTCTTTGGTTGGACCAAAGGCAATCACTTCTCGATTGACAAGCAAGACTTGATCGAAGTAGTGGGCAACCTTGCTGAGGTCGTGGTGGACGATGAGAACCGTCTTCCCAGCTTTTTTCAAATCTCTCAGCGTATTCATGATGATTTCCTCACTGACAGAGTCAATCCCAACAAAGGGTTCATCCAAGAGGATATAGTCGGCTTCCTGTACCAAACATCTGGCAATCAAGACCCGCTGGAATTGACCTCCAGACAGTTGACTGATTTGCCGTTCAGCATAGTCAGCTAGACCGACGATTTCAAGGGCTTCTTGCACTTTCTTCCAATGTTTAGCCTTTAAACTTCGAAAGAGAGGGATAGAGGGAAAGAGTCCTAACGAGACACATTCCTTGACCTTGATGGGAAAGTTGTAGTCGATATTGATTTTTTGTTCGACATAGGCGATTCGATGTAAGGATTTTTTAACTTCCTTGTCATCGAGAAATGCCTGACCTTGATGTGGGATAATGCCCAGCATACCTTTTAATAATGTTGATTTTCCAGCACCGTTTGGGCCAATGATACCTGTAATTGTCGGTCCATGGAGCACTAGTGAAATATCCTTAAGTGCCAACGTTTCTTTGTAGGAGACACTGAGGTTTTCGATACGTATCATAAACTTATATTCCTCCTGTCTCTTAATATACATTAAAAAAAAAATTAAGTCAAGTTAATTTTTAAAAAAATTAAAATAATAACTGAAAAATGATGGAAACATCCATTCATTTTTAATTGCATTCCCAAGCAATTTTTGTTAAGCTAAAAACAAGTACAAATGAAAGCGAGAACAAGATGACACGTTATCAAGACGATTTTTATGATGCTATCAATGGAGAATGGCAGAAAACAGCTGAAATCCCAGCAGATAAGTCTCAAACAGGAGGTTTTGTTGATTTAGACCAGGAAATTGAAGACCTGATGCTGGCGACAACAGACAAGTGGTTGGCAGGAGAAGAGGTGCCTGAGGATGCTATCTTGGCAAACTTTGTCAAATACCACCGCCTAGTTCGTGATTTTGACAAGAGAGAAGCTGACGGTATCACACCTGTTTTGCCTCTTCTTAAAGAATTCCAAGAATTGGAGACTTTTGCAGATTTCACTGCCAAACTAGCAGAGTTTGAACTTGCAGGAAAACCTAACTTCCTTCCTTTTGGTGTATCGCCAGACTTTATGGATGCCAGAATCAACGTTTTATGGGCTAGTGCTCCAAGCACGATCCTGCCAGATACGACCTACTATGCTGAAGATCATCCTCAGCGCGAAGAGCTCTTGACTCTTTGGAAAGAAAGCAGCGCCAATCTTCTCAAGGCTTATGATTTCTCTGATGAAGAAATTGAAGACTTGCTAGAGAAAAGACTAGAATTGGACCGCCGAGTTGCAGCAGTGGTGCTCTCTAATGAAGAAAGTTCAGAGTATGCTAAACTCTACCACCCATATTCGTATGAAGATTTCAAGAAATTTGCGCCTGCCCTACCTTTGGATGACTTTTTCCAAGCCGTTCTTGGACAAATACCAGACAAGGTTATTGTAGACGAGGAACGCTTCTGGCAAGTAGCAGATCAATTCTATAGTGAAGAGGCTTGGCCTCTCCTCAAGGCAACCTTGATTTTGAGTGTTGTCAATCTCTCAACCAGCTATTTAACAGAAGAAATCCGTGTCCTATCAGGGGCCTATAGCCGTGCGCTTTCAGGAGTTCCAGAAGCCAAAGACAAGGTCAAGGCGGCTTATCAACTAGCACAAGGTCCATTCAAACAATCCTTGGGTCTCTGGTATGCCCATGAAAAATTCTCTCCAGAGGCTAAGGCGGACGTGGAGAAAAAAGTGGCAACTATGATTGATGTCTATAAGGAGCGCTTGGCTAAAAATGACTGGCTGACTCCTGAAACTCGTGACAAGGCCATCGTCAAACTCAATGTTATCAAGCCTTATATTGGTTACCCAGAAGAATTACCAGCACGCTACAAAGACAAGGTAGTGGATGAGACTGCTAGTCTTTTTGACAATGCTCTAGCCTTTGCGCGTGTGGAAATCAAGCACAGTTGGAGTAAGTGGAACCAGCCTGTAGACTACAAGGAATGGGGTATGCCTGCTCATATGGTCAATGCCTACTACAATCCACAGAAGAACCTAATTGTCTTCCCAGCGGCTATTTTACAAGCACCTTTCTATGATTTGCATCAGTCATCTTCTGCTAACTACGGGGGTATCGGGGCGGTTATTGCCCATGAAATTTCTCACGCCTTTGATACCAACGGAGCTTCCTTCGATGAAAATGGTAGCCTCAAGGATTGGTGGACAGAGAATGACTATGCTGCCTTTAAGGAGAAAACACAAAAAGTTATTGACCAGTTTGATGGACAAGATTCTTATGGTGCAACCATCAATGGTAAATTGACTGTGTCAGAAAACGTGGCTGACTTGGGAGGAATCGCTGCAGCGCTTGAAGCAGCTAAGAGAGAACCAGACTTCTCAGCAGAAGAATTCTTCTACAACTTCGGTCGCATCTGGCGCATGAAAGGTCGTCCAGAATTTATGAAACTTTTGGCTAGCGTCGATGTGCACGCACCAGCCAAACTCCGTGTCAATGTGCAAGTACCAAACTTCGATGATTTCTTTACAACCTATGATGTCAAAGAAGGAGACGGTATGTGGCGTTCGCCAGAAGAGCGCGTGATTATTTGGTAATGTAAAGAAGCAAGTAAAACTCCTATCATTATACCTTCCCTATCTATGTACACCCTAAAAAGTTAGATAGAACAATCTAGCTTTTGGGGTGTAGTTCATAGGGATTATGAAATTGAAGTCTTTTCTTATTTTAAAATTCATAGTAAAATATCCCTCTGTATCAAGATAACAGGAGGATTTTTATGTCTCAAAAGACTATCAACATAGGCTACGCCCGTGTATCTACTCATAAGCAAGACCTAGGATTGAAAGTGCAAATCGAAGCTCTCAAACATTGCGATAAACTTTTTATAGAAAAGGAATCTGGTGCAAATAACACTCGTCCTGAACTCACAAAAGCCTTAAAACTGGCTTCTGACTTTTCGAAAGATGGCAAGCAGGTTACTTTCACTATCTATAAGTTAGATAGACTGACTCGATCTATGTTTAAGCTGCTAGAACTTATTGAACTATTTAATGAATCTCATATTCAGCTAGTCAGTTTGCATGAAAAACTAGAAACAGATTCTCTTATCGGCAGGTTACTTTGCATCATTTTAGGCTTTGTGGCAGAAAATGAGCTGGAAAATCTGAGGTTTCGCACAAAAGAGGGACTTCGAAAAGCTAAGGAAAATGGTGTTAGATTAGGAGCAAAACGGATTTCAAAAGAAAAGGAGGAGCGAATACTTAACAAATATCTACATTCAAATATAAGCATACGTAATATTGCAAAAACTGAACAAATTTCTACATCAACCCTATATAAAGTGTTAGAACGTAATAAAGTGGCGAACAATCGTCAAAAAAAAACGGAAAATCATTGCTAAAAACAGGGAAAAATGGTAGAATGAAGCTGTAAATTTGTTTCGATTAACGACCGTTTGATGAAACATTCAAAATAACAATGTGAATATTTTAGAAAATGCGAATTTAACAAGGTTTTGAACCCGTGTTGGATTGGCATTTTTTGTGTATCGTCTAACGGTCGTTACGCGATACACTTAGTTCCCTATCTCTAAAGGAGATAGCTAGCTTTTGGTAACAAAAAATTTAAAAATTATTAAGATATGTAATAGCTGTATTGTTCAGTTAATGGATGAAGGTTCATTTAAGGCTTCTATCAAGGACATTAAATGTTTAGATAATGAGTTGGCTCAAAATTTTGCTTTTGTGGTCTTGAAAGGAAGTTGATTTTGTTATTTTATAAGCCTAAAAAGGCAATTTTATATTCCTGAGGAGGAAAAATTATGAATAAACTCACTAAACTAGGTATTGTTACCTTTTCTGCTGTCACTCTTAGTGCTGTAGTGCCAACTTTGGTGCATGCCGAGGAAAACGTTGCACCGCAGCCAAATGTTGCTGTTAAACCTAATACTGCTCAACCAACACCTGCGCCAAAACCAGCAGAAAATCCTCAACCAGAGATTAAACCTACAGAGCAACCACAGCCTACTCAGCCAGTAAAACCAGTTGAGAACAAGCCGGTTGATAATAAACCTGCTGAAACACCCGTTCCAACTCCAAAATCAGCAGAAAACCCTCAACCAGAAGTTAAACCAGCAGAGCAACTACAACCTGCTAATCCAGCAAAACCAGAAGTGAAACCTGCAGAGCAACCGCAGGAAAATAACAGAAAACCAGTGAGAAGATGGCCTCTACGTGACGGAAGCGTTCATGAACACCCTGTTGTTACCTACGCTGATATTGTAGCACCACTTCCTATCAGTGATATGAAGGAAACTTTCAGTGGAATATGGACTGCTGAAAAAGATTTTATCAATAACAAACCAAGATTAGCTTACTTTATAGGTGGCGGGAATAGGTGGATCGAAGAAAATGGGAGGGAATTTTCTCGTGAAGAAATGTTGAAAAGCCATATGTATATGTATCCGATTCGAGTGAAAATTCCAGAATTGGAAGGTAGAAACTATGAAGCGTATACAATTTATACAGGTATTTTTGATGGAAAAACAGGACATGTTGAACTAAACAAAAACACTAACATCACAGGTCAAGGTTACATGGTTTTCCGCACTAAAAAAGAAGACAATGACGTGGAAGTCTATCAATTTTCAAAAAATAGGCAGTTAACACCACTTTATCACCGTTATCAGCTAAATGAGAGAGGAAGAAGCGAGGGAGATTTTGGTTTATACGCAGAAGTTTATCAAACTTACGTTTTCTTATTTAAGAACCACACCGAAAAACCAGCCGAGAAGCCAAGTGAAAATCCTGTAAATCCAGTTACACCAGTTGCTCCAATAACACCGACAACTCCCGTAACGCCTACGCTTAATCCAGCCATCCCAAACAATACTCGTGTTCTTTCGAGCGAAGCTGGAAGCGTTCAAGTATATGGTTCAGAAGCAACACTCAAAAATGTCAGATATATCAGGGTAGAAGAAACCAAGCCGACTTCACTTGAATCAAAAGACTACAAGGCCTTTGACATTCATCTATATGACGCGAATGGTAAAGCTATCCAGCCAAATGGCATGGTTCTAGTAAGTCTTTCTGCTGATAAGCCAGTTGAAAATGTTTACTATGTTGCTCCAGACGGTACCTTACAGGCATTGAAGTTCAAACAAGATACAGATAAGGTTACTTTTGAAACCAATCACTTCAGTATCTATGCTATGACTTTCAAAGTTGCCGCAAGCCGTGATAACGGAGGTACTACAACTCCTGTTTCAGTTGTAAATAGTAGTAATACTCCAATAACCACAGAACAAAAAGGAAATGACGTAAATAGTACAAAAACTCAAGCTGAGCCGTTAGCAACTAAGACTGAAACTATTTCGAAACAAGTAGCTAAGACTTTGCCAAATACTGGAGAAAATAACTCAATTCTCGTCACCCTATTTGGAATGTTAACTCTAACTGCTGGATTATTTAGCTTTCGTAAGGAGTCAGAATAACTCCAATTCATAGTTTATCTATCAATTATTTTAGACTGTGAAAAAATCAATTTGAGGAGATAATTTAGAAAATCTTTTCATGATAAAACGCATAATATCAAACTTTCTACACTTGATATTATGCGTTTTTTATAATTCTAAAATAGTATAAATATAGTGAGATGAAATAAAATCTGAATAAATCGATTGGAAAATTGAAATCAATTTCTAATAATGATTTAGAAGTTACGGCGTACTATTATAGTTTCAATCTATTATAAATTGCGATATTTATTATCATCAAAATCTTACTAGAAAAAGGGATTGAAAGTTTTTTCGTGAGCGATAGTAGTAGCTGGACCATGCCCTGGATAGACGTCGTAGTTTGGTAGGGTGAAAAGTTGGGTTTTGATACTATGGAGGAGTTGTTCCATGCTACCAGTCGGAAGATCCGTCCGTCCAATAGTTTCTCGGAATAGTGCATCTCCTGTTAAGACTAGGTGAGCATCAGGAAAGACTAGGGAAACACCACCGATAGAGTGACCTGGTGTTGGTAAGGCGGTGAAACGAAACTCCTCCAGTTGGTATTCTTCGTGAAAGACAAAAGTGTGTTCAGCAGGTTTTGCGACCACATCTGCCATATCATCGTGGCGAGGGAGACCAGAGAGATTATCGACAGGAGTGTAGAGCCAGCTGGCTTCGCTCTCTGCGATATAGACAGGAGGATTGCCAAAAGTTTCGCGAACCAAGTCCAGACTCATGATATGGTCATAATGGGCGTGGGTTAATAGAATGGCACAGATCGGTTTGTTGATCTTCTCAATTGTCTGACGAATGGCTTCCCAATGGCTACCAGGATCGACAACGATGAGGTGCTTTTCGCCTTCTAGGTAATAGGTGTTTTCATAGGCAACAGGATTCACGGTTTTATGGATTTTCATACTAGCTCCAATCTCAAAGAATGTACTAAATTAAGTATAGCACAGTTGGGAAGAATAAGTAAGGATTTAAAATGAACTTAAAAACCAGCATGACTGGATGAAGACAGGCTGGTTATCAATTTATCAATATTGGAGAGGTGTCAATTGCCCTTCATAGGTTGCATAAACTCCGTCATTAGCTTGTTTGATAGATGTGATGTTTAGAGTGCCACCGTAGTTGGCTTCTCGTTTATCGCTATATTCACTATAAGTTATCCTATTGGGCAGGTTCTGGTCGTTAGCATAGTATTGAACGACTGTTTTTTTATAGCTTTGTTGGCTGAATAGGAACAGGCAACTAACTCCTAACACTAGGAGAGCAAAGATAGAAATAGCAGTTTTTTTCATAGGTGTTCTCCTTATAAACTAAAGGATAAAAGAAAGTATCTTGAGGATTTTAATTCCAAAATCCAGTCAAGGTACCAGTGTATGTGACACGAGTTCCACCGTTTATCTTTCGTATATTCAATGGAATTGGGGAAGTCAGAAAGTCTTTCGGTTACAATATGGTTTCCGTTCTTCTATCTCTCCTTCTATCACCTAAGTTTAAAATCTAACTTCGTAATATATTATAGACCAATAATTCAGAATTATCAAGCAATTCTGAATTATTTTTTTCTTATTCTGTTCCAATCTAGTTTTCATATTCTTAAAAAAGTGATAAAATGGTAGGAAGAATTGGAGAGTAGAGATGCCGAAAGAAGTGAATTTAACAGGCGAAGAAGTTGTCGCTTTAACCAAAGAATATTTAACGGAAGAGGATGTCCATTTTGTCCATAAGGCCTTGGTCTATGCGGTGGAATGCCATAGTGGTCAATATCGCAAATCAGGCGAACCTTATATCATTCATCCTATCCAAGTGGCAGGTATTTTAGCCAAACTCAAGCTGGATGCTGTAACGGTAGCTTGTGGTTTCTTGCATGATGTGGTGGAAGATACTGATGCGACCTTGGACGATTTGGAAAGAGAGTTTGGACCTGATGTGCGCGTGATTGTCGATGGAGTTACCAAGCTCGGTAAGGTCAAGTACAAGTCTCACGAAGAGCAGTTGGCTGAAAACCACCGCAAGATGCTCATGGCCATGTCTGAGGACATCCGTGTTATCTTGGTCAAACTGTCTGACCGCTTGCATAATATGCGGACCCTGAAACATCTTCGAAAAGACAAGCAGGAGCGTATTTCCAAAGAAACTATGGAGATCTATGCACCTCTTGCTCACCGTCTGGGGATTTCTAGCGTTAAATGGGAATTGGAAGACCTGTCTTTCCGTTATCTAAATCCAACGGAGTTTTATAAGATTACCCATATGATGAAGGAAAAGCGCAGAGAGCGTGAAGCCTTGGTGGATGAGGTAGTCACAAAATTAGAGGAATATACGACGGATCATCACTTGAGAGGGAAGATTTATGGTCGTCCCAAGCATATTTACTCTATTTTCCGCAAAATGCAGGATAAGAGAAAACGGTTTGAGGAAATCTATGACCTGATTGCTATTCGCTGTATTTTAGATACCCAAAGTGATGTTTATGCCATGTTGGGTTATGTGCATGAACTTTGGAAACCCATGCCTGGTCGCTTTAAAGACTATATCGCTAATCGCAAGGCCAATGGTTACCAGTCTATCCATACGACTGTTTATGGACCAAAAGGTCCGATTGAATTCCAGATTCGAACTAAAGCCATGCACGAGGTGGCTGAGTACGGGGTTGCGGCTCACTGGGCTTATAAGAAAGGCGTTAAGGGGCAGGTCAACAGCAAGGAGTCTGCTATTGGGATGAACTGGATCAAGGAGATGATGGAGCTCCAAGATCAGGCTGATGATGCTAAGGAATTTGTGGACTCTGTTAAGGAAAACTACCTGGCTGAGGAGATTTACGTCTTTACTCCAGATGGAGCTGTTCGTTCCCTTCCAAAAGATTCAGGACCGATTGACTTTGCCTATGAAATCCATACAAAAGTCGGAGAAAAAGCAACTGGTGCTAAGGTCAATGGTCGTATGGTTCCGCTGACAACCAAGCTCAAGACAGGGGATCAGGTTGAAATTGTCACCAACCCCAACTCCTTTGGGCCGAGCCGTGACTGGCTCAACATGGTCAAGACCAGCAAGGCGCGCAACAAGATTCGTCAGTTCTTTAAAAACCAAGATAAGGAATTATCTGTCAACAAGGGCCGTGAGATGCTGATGGCCCAGTTCCAAGAAAATGGCTATGTGGCCAATAAATTCATGGACAAGCGCCACATGGACCAAGTTCTGCAAAAGACTAGCTATAAAACAGAAGAATCTCTCTTTGCGGCCATTGGTTTTGGCGAAATCGGTGCTATTACTGTCTTTAATCGCCTGACTGAAAAGGAACGCCGTGAGGAAGAACGTGCCAAGGCCAAGGCTGAGGCAGAGGAGCTTGTCAAAGGTGGCGAAGTCAAAGTTGAAAATAAAGAAACCCTCAAGGTCAAGCATGAGGGTGGTGTAGTCATTGAAGGTGCTTCTGGACTCCTTGTGCGGATTGCCAAGTGTTGTAATCCCGTGCCTGGAGACGATATTGTCGGTTACATTACCAAGGGGCGTGGTGTGGCTATTCACCGTGTGGACTGTATGAATCTGCGTGCCCAAGAAAACTACGAGCAACGTCTCCTTGATGTGGAGTGGGAAGACCAGTACTCTAGCTCAAATAAGGAGTATATGGCCCATATCGATATTTACGGCCTCAACCGTACAGGACTGTTGAACGATGTACTGCAAGTTCTATCAAACACAACCAAGAATATCTCAACGGTCAACGCCCAACCAACCAAGGATATGAAATTTGCTAATATCCATGTGTCCTTCGGCATTGCTAACCTCTCGACGCTGACTACGGTCGTGGACAAGATTAAGAGTGTGCCAGAAGTTTACTCTGTCAAACGGACCAACGGTTAATTGTCCTAGCTCTTACTAGAAAGGCTATTATGAAAATCATTATCCAACGGGTTACAAAAGCCCAAGTGAGCATTGAAGGTCAGGTTCAGGGAAAAATCAATCAGGGACTCTTATTGCTGGTTGGTGTTGGACCAGAGGACCAAGAGGAAGATTTGGACTATGCCGTGAGAAAGCTTGTCAATATGCGGATTTTTTCAGACGCAGAAGGCAAGATGAACCTGTCTGTCAAAGATATTGAAGGAGAAATCCTCTCTATTTCTCAGTTTACCCTCTTTGCGGATACTAAGAAAGGCAATCGTCCAGCCTTTACAGGTGCAGCCAAGCCTGATATGGCATCAGACTTCTATGATGCATTCAATCAAAAATTAGCGCAAGAAGTGCCCGTTCAGACAGGCATCTTTGGAGCGGATATGCAGGTTGAGTTGGTCAATGACGGACCAGTCACCATTATCCTTGATACTAAAAATAGATAAGAAAGACCAAGCCCAGCCGGCTTGGTTTTTCTTATCTATCATAAAATACTCCAAAATGAAATGGGTTCGTGATAGGCCTTGGGGAAATCTTGTTTCAGGCTTTGGCAAGTGCGATAGGAAGGGATGATGTGTCCTAGGATGAGGAGAGTTCCCTGAAGGAAAAGTGGCACACCACTCAAACATATCAAGGAGAGAATGATCAGGCTATCCCATAGGAGAATCTGCAAGGAAAAACGCCAGAATCTAGGTCTAATCTGGGAATAGAGTTGACTAAAGTAGTCACAAAGCTGGTTGGACAGATAGGTCAATAGCACAGGATGAAAGAAAATGAGCCAACCACTGTAAATCAAAATCCAATCCCAAGTAAGCCCCTCTTTAAATGTCAAAAATGCCAGCATGATTCCATCAATGACAAGAAGTTGAATGGTTTTGATGTAGATAATTTTTTTCATGCTAAAACCTCCTTTTCCCTAGAGACACTCCCACAAAGAGATATGTTTGTCGTAAAAGTCTGGATAGTTTTCTCTTAGGTAGTCAGCCGTCATATAATATAAAGTAGAATGACAAGCAGTGATGAATGGCATAAGAGCGGAAAATCGCTGAGAACTAACGAAGGCTAAGAGCACAAAAAATAGAAAATCAATGGAGAAAACCCCTAAATAGTAGAAGCGAATCTTTTTATTGATTTGAGGATAAATCTCAGCGAATTGATGTTTGAGTCGGACAACCAAGCGAAATAACAGGAGTCCTTGAGTAAGGAGGAAAATAAAACCAGATAGCAAGAGCCACCCCAAGATGTATCGGGTCTTTTGCTGAAAAATGCGAATAGTAGCAAATCGATAACTGCAATTGCTGTAAAATGGATTCTATAGAGTTTTTTCATGACAAGACCTCCCTCTTTTATCTAGCTTCATTCTACTCCAAAAGAATGGGAGTTACAAGTAAAATGATAAAAAATTTTAGTAAGGAGATTCTATTAGATTTCTTTATTTGAGTTTCCTTCTATTATTTTACTTCTTCATCATTCCATACAAATAAAGCTCCGATTGCATTGAGGATATAAAAGATGTATTTTCCGATATTGGCAAAGTTTCCTTGAATGCCAGCCTTTGTCAGCTGAACGAAATTGTAAATCAACCAAAAACCCCACTGAGTTGTTAGTTTCAATGCGTTCAAAGCATTGGCAATGAGGGATAGTGCAAAGGCAATAGTTGTCACGTAGGCAAGGAGATTCATCTTTCCTCCATAGCCGATATAGTTGGTCGCAAAGGCAAAGAGGAAGGCGATGATGGAAATGATGATGGCCGCCAATTTTAGCTGTTTTTGGCTCATTTGGTTGGGTCTGCCTTCTTGCGAAGCTTCCCA
Source organism: Streptococcus sp. 20925_1_69 (assembly GCF_041432365.1). Lineage (GTDB taxonomy): Bacteria > Bacillota > Bacilli > Lactobacillales > Streptococcaceae > Streptococcus. The sequence goes on along the minus strand of NZ_JAPVZL010000004.1, from coordinate 51,021 downwards.
TTTCTTAATAGCAAAGCTATAAATGAGGAAGGTGACGGGATAGGTGATAATAGCCGCCTTATTTCCAAGGATATAATCAATGGTGCCAGACAAAATGGTATTGACAATACCAAAGTAATTTCCCCATTTGCTTAATTTTCCCGTGAAACGAGTGGACAACATGGAAATCCCAACGTTGGTTACGGAAATCAATCCAAAGGGAACAAGAGCTGTCCATGGTCCCCAGTCTACGAATTTGTCGAGACGGGAGTTGAGGTAACCAGATGCAATCGCAATCCCAACGACCAAAGCAACCCCGAAGAGGTCAAACCATTTGGATGTCGCAAAAATTTTTAGTGATTTTTTCATAGTTTAAACTATCTTTCTTGTTTTTTACAAACATTCTACAACTAAATAAAAGCAAAATCAAATGATAGAAATAAAACCCTGAAAATAAAACTTTCAGGGTTGGTATGGTACTTGAGAAATTAGTCGATTTTTTCGACATAGAGTTGTTGTGCAATGTCCATACTTACTTGTAAATCCTCGTCGTTACTAAGGATAGTGAAGGTATTGCTGAAGCCATCAAACTGCTTGACTTGGAGCGGATCACCGATGCGAAGTGAGTGCTTGTCCAGATAATGGAGAATGTCAAAACTATCATGCACCCGAGTCAGGCGATAGGCGCCAGCTTCCTTGATATCAGCTAGTGGTAGGTTATTGATTTCAACTAGGAGTTCTCCCTTGACAGGAATGGTTCCTCCGTGGGGGCAGGTTTTTGGGAAACCTAGCAGTTTATCCAGTCTTTCCACGAACAGGTCAGAGACAGTATGTTCCAATACCTCAGCTTCCTCGTGAATCTGGTCACTCGTATAGTCTAAATGATGAACTAGAAAAACTTCAATCAAGCGGTGTTTACGGTAGAGTTCAGAGACCAGTTTAAGTCCAAGGTCAGTCAGTAGATAGCCACATTCCTTGTCCTTGAGGATGAGATTTTCACTCTTCATCCGTTTAATCATTTCAGTTACGGCAGGGGGAGAGACTTGCATACGAGCTGCAATTTCCTTGTTGGTAATCTTATGCAAATCTATGCCAATTTCATAAATACATTTTAGATAATCTTCTTTATTCGGGGTCATTCGTTTCCTCTTGTCTAATATCTCTATCTAGTATATCAAAAAAAGCTAGATTTCTCTAGCTGTGACTTTTTATGTTATACTTATTGCAAGAGAAAAAACGAGGAGATGGATATGACGAAAATAGCTCTTCTTTCAGATATTCATGGAAATACCACCGCCTTGGAGGCTGTTTTGGCAGATGCTCGGCAGCTAGGAGTGGATGAATACTGGCTTTTGGGAGATATTCTCATGCCAGGGACAGGACGTAGAAGGATTTTGGACTTGTTGGCTCAACTACCGATTACGGCTAGAGTTTTGGGAAACTGGGAAGACAGTCTTTGGTATGGTGTCCGTAAGGAATTGGATAGTACTCGTCCCAGTCAACGCTATCTCTTGCGCCAGTGTCAGTATGTTTTAGAGGAAATTTCCCTAGAAGAAATTGAACTGCTCCACAATCAACCACTCCAGATTCATCGTCAGTTTGGTGATTTGACGGTAGGAATTAGCCATCATCTGCCTGATAAGAACTGGGGGAGAGAGTTGATTCATACTGGAGCGCAAGAGGATTTTGACCGCTTGGTGACCAATCCGCCTTGTGATATTGCTGTTTATGGTCATATTCACCAGCAGTTGCTTCGTTACGGGACTGGTGGGCAATTAATTGTCAATCCAGGTTCGATTGGGCAACCTTTCTTTCTAGATGCCCAGTTGCGGAAGGATTTGCGGGCCCAGTATATGATTTTAGAGTTTGATGACAAGGGCTTGGTAGATATGGACTTCCGACGGGTAGATTACGATGTAGCAGCTGAATTGCAGTTGGCTAAAGACCTCAAACTTCCCTATTTTGAGGTTTACTATGAAAGTCTGGTCAATGGTATCCACCATACTCATCATCAGGAATTTCTGAGAGAATTGGCCCAGAAAGAGGGATATGATAGGGAGTTAGATGTCTGGTTGAAAAGTGGTAACGATTGACATTACAACTTAAAAGGGTATAATAATAGAAAAAGAAGAGTAGAGGCAGGCTAGCCTCGTAAAAAGGAGAAGAGGATGCAAATTCCAAGTAGATTTACCATTGCGACTCATATGCTGATAATTATCGCCCTCGAGGGAAAGGAAAGCAAGGTGACCAGTGATTTTCTGGCTGCTAGTGTTGGGGTCAATCCTGTTATTATCAGAAAAACCTTGTCCCAGTTGAAGAAGGCAGGGCTGATTTCAGTAGCGCGTGGAACAGGGGGAACAGAGATTGTTAAGGATCTCAAAGACATCAGTCTATTAGATGTTTATCAAGCGGTTGAGTGTCTTGGTAAGACTGGTCAACTCTTTAGTTTCCATGACAATCCGAATCCAAATTGCCCAGTTGGAGCTCATATTCATGATGTTTTGGATCAAAAATTGGAGAGAATTCAGCTGGCTATGGAGGCTGAACTTGGTCAGACTAGTCTAGAACAAGTCGTGGCCGATGCAGAGAGTCAGATGAAGGAGTAAGAGGGATAGATGCCCTCTTTTTCTCTTTAGATAATTATGATAAAATGTAGTTATTAAAGGAGGAAGAAATGTATCTCGTTATAGGAATTGTATTAGCCTTTATAGTGTCATTTTGGAAGGATAATAGAAGTTTGTGGAATCCAGTATTATTTTTATTATCTCTCATTTCCAGTTATTTTTATCTAGGCTACCTTTTTTATCAAAATGGGTATGAGAAGATTCATTTCGCTTTTTTTATATTTCCCTTTATTTTACTTCCTTTTTTGCTTTTTCTGAGTGGTATCTTTTTAATCTATAATGGGGTCATTTTGTTGAAGCGAGAGGGACGTTCAAAGGCCAATTATCTCTCCATGCTCCTTGGAATAGTCATTTTGGTATTTTTTGCCTTGATGTTATTTCGCTTAGGATATAGCGGTGATTTTTTTGTCAATAACCATCTGCTCAATATTCTATTTGTATTTATCATTTATTCTTACTTTATTTTTGGTTTTGCATTTGCAGGTTTTATGTTGTACTCTATCTTGTATCTCTTTATTCCTAAGAAGAAGCATTATGATTTTATTATCATTCACGGTGCAGGTTTGTTAGGTGGAGAAAAGGTAACACCTCTGCTGAAACGGAGGATCGATAAGGCAGTAGAAGCTTACCACAAGTCTAAGAATCCTCATATCAAAATCATAGCCAGCGGTGCACAAGGGGCGGACGAAAAGATTTCTGAGGCACAGGCGATTGTTAACTATTTACTAGAAGAAACAGATGTGCCAAGAGAAGCAATCGTCCTAGAGGATAAGTCAACTACTACCTACGAAAACCTCCTGTATTCTAAAGAACTTGGCGAGAAATTGGTAGCTAAACCTCAATTTCTCTTTGTAACAAATGATTATCATGTCTTTAGAACTAGTAACTATGCTCGTAAGCTAAAAATGAAAGGTGATGGTCTAGGTTGTCGGACAGCGGGCTACTACATACCATCTGCTTTTATTCGGGAGTACGTAGCGCTCTGTGTCAAAATGAAATGGCTCTTCCTTGCCTTTTATGTTCCGATATTAGCTATCATTTTGCTAGCCTATAAAGGGGTTATTTGGTAGTTAGATTTTATTAAAAAAGACTTAGAATGCACATGAAAGTATGTATTCTAGGTCTTTTGTTTTGTATTCATTTGATTTTTGAAAGGTACTATCTATTTTTCCAGGCTTGGTAACGGGTATCAATCAATAACTGGGTAAGGCGTCCCATGGTTTCCCTTTCTTCTGGAGTGAGGGATTGCGCTTGGACAAAGAGATGATGAATGTGTTCAATAGCCTTGAAGGAAGACAAGTCATTGATGGAGCTAATGCCAGCATCAAGAATGGTGCCAAAGAAGAGGTCGAAGTAGAGCTGAAGCTCCTCGTCAGGGACTGTCGCCACCCACTCCTTGAAGGTTGTGTCGACTTGTTGGCTGTCACTATTGGTCTTATCCAGTTGGACAAAGTGTTTGTTCTCAATTTGCCAGCTAAAAGTATCGTGCTGGGCGATACCACCCAAGGCAGTACTGTGCACGATGATTTGATTGGCAGGGATTTCTAGCATCATACCGATGATGGAGCCTTGTGGGATGAAGACCTTGGTTCTATCCATTATTCTTTGATAGCCCTCGCTTTGTGTCAGTTCTTTGTGGAGACCAGGCGAATCATAGGTATAAACTGCTGTGATCTGATTTTGCAAGCTTTGCTCAATTTGACTAGCAGCATAGATGGCTAGATTTCCTCCCTTGGAATGCCCAGCCAGAATGACCTTTTGCTTAGGGTGTTGGGCAAAAAAGTTCTTTAAATAGCGGAGGGCGTGCTTTTGAGCAGGAATTTCCTTCATATAGGTCAGGTGGAAATCTTCCTTCCAGCCAATGATACTGTCATCAGTCCCACGAAAGACAATCAGATAGGTATCGAGAGTGAGACGGTAGGTCATAGCCGCAAATTGCTTTTGCAGTTCAGGGTCGATGTCGTTGATAAAATGGGAGAGTTTGCAATTCTTGAAGCGTTTGTGTTGAGCCAATTCATCCAACAACTGGAGTCGATTTTTATTAGTCAACATGTTCGATTCTCTTGGAACCTGAGATGCCAGGTCTAAAAGTCGCTGAGGAGTTGTGGAGACCAGATTATCAAAGGAGAGGTAGGTGATTTCTGTTAAGGCTAGAATGTCTAACTCATTCAAAGGAAGGTCGTAAAAGGAATCGTGTGCGACATCTTTCAGATAGTCAAAAATATTGGTCATAAGAGCTCCTTTCATTTTATTTATCTTATCAAATTTCCCTCAAATTAGCTAGTAGGATTGTCTTGCTTTGTTGGCTAAAAACAAGCTGCTTCAAATTCAGTTTCAGACATTCGAGCATGGAAAAATCTGTTATAATAATAGAAAAGGAGGAGCGCATGCACAAGATTTTATTAGTAGAAGATGATCAGGTCATTCGTCAACAGGTCGGGAAAATGCTCTCTGAATGGGGCTTTGAAGTGGTCCTGGTAGAAGACTTTATGGAAGTTTTGAGTCTATTTGTTCAGTCGGAGCCTCATTTGGTCCTCATGGATATTGGACTGCCTTTGTTTAATGGCTATCACTGGTGTCAGGAAATCCGTAAGATTTCCAAGGTGCCTATCATGTTTCTGTCTTCGAGAGACCAGGCTATGGATATTGTCATGGCAATCAATATGGGGGCGGATGACTTTGTGACCAAGCCTTTTGACCAGCAGGTTCTTTTAGCCAAAGTCCAGGGATTGTTACGCCGTTCCTATGAGTTTGGGCGTGACGAGAGTTTACTGGAATACGCCGGTGTGATCCTCAATACCAAATCCATGGATTTACATTATCAAGGGCAAGTCTTGAATTTGACCAAGAATGAATTCCAGATTTTACGCGTGTTGTTTGAGCATGCGGGCAATATCGTAGCGCGTGATGACCTCATGCGGGAGCTTTGGAACAGTGACTTTTTCATTGATGACAATACCCTCTCTGTCAATGTGGCTCGTTTGCGTAAAAAATTGGAAGAACAGGGCTTGATAGGATTTATCGAGACCAAGAAAGGGATAGGGTACGGATTAAAGCATGCTTGATTGGAAACCATTTTTTCTAGCCTATCTGCGCTCCCGTAGTCGTCTTTTCATCTATCTGCTTTCTTTGACGTTTCTGGTTTTGCTCTTTCAGTTTTTATTCGCCAGTTTGGGAATTTACTTTCTCTATTTTTTCCTCTTGTGTTGCTTTGTAACCATCTTATTTTTCACTTGGGACATATTGGTGGAAATGCAGGTCTATCGCCAGGAAATTCTCTATGGGGAGAGGGAAGCTCAGTCTCCTTTGGAAAGAGCCTTGGCTGAAAAATTAGAAGCGCGGGAGATGGAACTCTATCAGCAGAGGTCAGATTCAGAAAGAAAACTGACGGATTTGCTGGATTACTATACCTTGTGGGTCCACCAGATTAAGACCCCCATTGCAGCCAGTCAACTCTTAGTTGCAGAAGTGGTTGATCGCCAACTGAAGCAGCAATTAGAACAGGAAATTTTCAAGATTGACTCCTATACCAATCTAGTTTTGCAGTACCTGCGTTTAGAAAGTTTCCATGATGATTTGGTCTTAAAGCAGGTTCAAATTGAGGACTTGGTCAAGGAAATAATTCGTAAATACGCTCTTTTCTTTATTCAAAAAGACCTAAATGTCAATCTACATGACCTTGATAAAGAAATCGTGACGGATAAAAAGTGGCTACTAGTGGTCATTGAACAAATTATCTCAAACAGTCTCAAGTACACCAAGGAAGGTGGTCTGGAGATTTATATGGACGGGCAAGAGCTTTGTATCAAGGATACGGGAATCGGGATAAAAAACAGTGATGTCCTCCGAGTCTTTGAACGTGGATTTTCAGGCTACAATGGACGCCTAACCCAGCAGTCATCTGGACTTGGACTTTATCTATCTAAGAAAATTTCTGAAGAACTGGGGCACCAGATTCGCATCGAGTCTGAGGTCGGAAAAGGAACGATAGTGCGGATTCAGTTTGCTCAAGTGAACTTAGTCCTTGAGTGATAAGAGACAATGAGTTTTTACCCAATCTCTTTTTGCTATATTTCAGGATATTTGAAGATTGTTTTTTACAAAACCAATAATAGAATTTTTAATACGGAATATAGTATAAATACTGGTTCAAAGTGAAGTTTTGTATGCTTTATACTTTTGTTGAGTATAAAATCTATAAACTAAGGGTGAATTACAAAAATTAATTTGAGATGAAGTGAATTGTAGACTTGGGAAATGTCTCCTATTCGATTTCAGAATGAATCGTTGATACAGGATTAAAAGAACTGCAGCTTTCTTTTTATTTTGAATGAGATAGGTGTATATAGATTTGTGTAACTGGTGTAGAACTGTTTCCAAGAATTTATTGAATGTATCGAATACACACATTCTATTGATTTTGAACCAGTTTTTAATTTCTAAATGTTATAATAGTTTTATCAAGTAAAAGGAGACTGCCATGATTGGAGACAATATAAAATTCTTACGAAAATCACATAATCTGATATAACCAGAATTTTCACGGATTGTGGGTGTGTCACGAAATAGCCTAAATCGTTAGAAAAACTGAAAAAGCTTACTTTCAATAGAAGTATTGGAAATATTCATTTTACATCTATCAAAGAAACATGGGATAGACCTATATTTTACAAAATAGCAAATTATATTTTGAATGATAGTAAAAACTGCAGTACTTGTGTGATTTACAATTATTGCACTCAATGTCCGAGTATCGCACTATCTGAAATAGGGAATAGTAGAGATTGTTCTGCGATATGTAAAAAAACGCATTAGCAAGGAGTATCGTATATGCTACCATATCTTAAAACTATTAGATGGTATCTCTTCTTTAATTTTCTTTTTGGTGTAGTATCGAATATCTGCACAGCTTTGTTACCGTATTTCACGCAGGCATTAATCAAAGGGGATTATCAAGTAGCTCTATATGGTTACTCTATGTCAGTGGCAGGCTATTTGAGTTGTAACTATATCCAAATGATACTTGATTGGAAGCAGGGGATTATCTTTTCGACTACTTTGAAAAATGAGTGGTTTCGTTCACTTCTGGGACTCAGTCACCACGATTTTAAGCAGAAAACAGTAGCAGAGTATATTTCCTATCAATCTAATGACCTAGATTCGTTGGAAAAGGATTACCTTCCTCCATTGATGAGTTTTATCAAACAAATTTTACGTATCATCATTTACGCTTTCATTATTAGCAGAACAATTAATCCTATTGTATCACTGATTTTAATCTTTTCCACTGGAATTAGTATTCAAATTCCTAAAATCGTTGGGAAGTTGACCGCTAATCGTAGACAGGTTTACTTGAAAAAACAAGGAGATTACTATCGAACTTTGGAGGATTTGCTTATGGGACATCATTTGGTAAATAAACTAACTATGTCGCATTTTTTGAATCAACAAAAGAGTTCTCTAAAGAATTTGCAGGATAAGTATTTTAAGTATGGTTTGACAAAAATTACAGGCATCTTATTGACAGGTGTTTCTTTTGAATTCATTAGTCTTGTTCTGTTTATTTATTTAGCCTACTCTCTATCTCACCAGGAACTCGGTATTCCTGAGGTGGTGGCGAGTTTCGGATATATTAATGCTTTTTCTGAACCAATACAGGAAATCCTTTATGATTTACAAATGTTAGAGTCCGTAAAGCCTGTAATCAAGAGTTTTCAAAACATTGTTGGGAGACCCGTTTCAGTTCAAGCACCTCAACATTCTTTTGATACGATTACTTTGAAAAACATTTCCAAACAAATGGGAGAATCAAAATTGATAATTACTTCCGCTACGATTCAAAAAGGGGATAAAATTGCGCTTATTGGTAAGAATGGGTCTGGAAAAAGTAGTCTTCTCAACATTTTAAATGGAACAGATGAAGATTTTGAAGGACAAATTGTGCTAGATGGGCTTGTTTTGGACCATCTTTGGGGAAGATTCGGTATGATTCTGCAACAAGAACATACATTTATTTCGAGTTATGAAAATAATGTAACGCTATTCAATAGTTTCAATGAAAAATTCAGAGAAGAAGATTTTGAAAAAATTCCACCACAATCCCTGTCAGGTGGTCAGCAACAACGAATGTATTTAAATCGTGAGAAAAATCGTAAAAATCCATTGCTTATCCTAGACGAACCTTTCTCTGCCTTGGATACTAATCAGTTTAAAATGGAATTGGAAAGAGTTCTGGAACTACCAAGTGCCGTCATTGTTACTTTACATCGCCAAAACGAATTATTAAGTAAGTTTGACCAAGTTTGGGAAATTAAGAATGGAGAACTTGTAATTTTGAAATAGCTAAATTATAAAGAATAAAACGCTTATTATCAGGAGTACAAATCTTTCAGAGGAGATACCGGTTTTTCTTTTTCTAATAAGGAATCTAAAATTTCTTGCTTCATCTATCTATTCAATTGATAGATTTCGTCAGAGAAAGACTGTAAAATTTTTGATATAATGTTAAGGATGGACTGACGGATATTTAAAAGATAATGTTCAAAAGAATAACAGGTGAGAAGGAAAATATGTAAGATTGGACAAAAGTCTCTCTACTATCATCCATGCAGAAACAAGATTATATGAAATAAAAGGAGTAACCAATGACTGGAAACTATTCAACACGTGAATACCGTGAGAAATTATATGATGATCTTCATGTTCGATTAAGAGATACAGTGATTTTGATGTGCGCGATTTTTATTGCCTCTATCGGCCTAAATATGAATTCAACAGCTGTCATTATTGGAGCCATGCTGATTTCCCCTCTTATGACACCGATTGTTGGACTCGGATTTGGTTTAGCTATTTTTGATACGCGTTTAATCAAGCAATCTCTAGAGGTTTTATTTACTCAAGTATTGGTTAGCTTGCTTGTCTCGGCTCTGTATTTCTGGATTTCTCCCTTATCTTATGAAAGTAGCGAATTGATTGCACGAACCTCTCCAACCATTTGGGATGTTCTCATTGCTATTGCTGGTGGGATAGCAGGCGTAATTGGTTCAAGGAAAAAAGAAGCAAACAATATCGTGCCAGGAGTAGCCATTGCAACAGCTCTGATGCCACCTATCTGTACTGCAGGTTACGGTTTAGCTAATGGAAATGTACGATTTTTATTTGGAGCTCTCTATCTTTTCTTGATCAACTGTGTTTTTATCATGCTAATCAACATTGTTGGAACAAGAATTTTGATGAGAAAATCTCCCTTAAGTTCATTTAAAGAGCTAAATATTAAAATGAGAATTGGGTTGATATCCTTGATTGTATTATTGATTCTTCCAGCTAGTTATTCAGCAGTCACTCTGACGATAGATCAAGCGCGAAAAGAAGGAATCAAACAGTTTGTAGGAAAAGAGTTCGCCAATCATACGGTTATTAATCAAGTCTACAAGTCAAGGAGCAATGAATTGGTCTTGACGGTTGTTGGAGATCCGATTTCAGAAGAAGAATTAGAAACGCTCCACCAAAAACAAGCCTCTTACGGTATTCAATCTGTTCAATTGAAAGTCAATCAAGTTCATAATTCGACAAAATTAGACAGTGATACGACCAAGGAATTTTATGAAACCATTAACAAGTATATCGATCAAAAACTCTCTGAAAAGGATTCACAAAAAGATCTCGTAAAAGAAAATGAAGCAGACAAGGATTGAGGATATTGACCTTATCTAACTCATGAAAGCAAATCTTAGGAGGATAGCCTATATCCAAAAGTTAGTGGATAGAAAGGATTGTTGATGAGAATATCATTTGTGGTGGTTTGACCAATTACTACTAAATCAGGTTAAGTAAAATATAAAAAAGCAACAACTGAAATAGTTGTTGCTTTTTATTACTGAAAAAAGTTTCTCAGACTGTGATTGTTTTATTTCTCAACGCGTGATTTGTTGGCGATATCAGCTAGGATAGTTTGAACAAAATCATCTACTGAGACAGTTTGTGTTTCTTTTTGACCATAGCGACGAACGTTAACAGTTCCGTCTTCCATTTCCTTGTCCCCAACGATCAATTGGTAAGGAATCTTGCTTGTTTGTGAAGCACGGATCTTGAACTGCATTTTTTCATTGCGTTCATCCACATCTGCACGGACACCGCGGTCACGGAGTTTCTTAGCCACTTCCCAAGCGTAGTCCACGTGTTTTTCGTTAGATACTGGGATGAGGGTTACTTGGTGAGGTGCAAGCCAAGTTGGGAAGGCACCCTTGTAGTTCTCAATCAAGATAGCTGTGAAGCGTTCCATAGTTGAGATAACTCCACGGTGGATCATAACTGGACGGTGCTCTTCGCCATCAGCTCCGATGTATTTAAGGTCGAAGCGTTCTGGAAGCAAGAAGTCAAGTTGGATAGTAGAAAGGGTCTCTTCTTTACCGAGGGCTGTCTTAACCTGGATATCCAATTTTGGACCGTAGAAAGCTGCTTCACCTTCGGCTTCAAAGTAGTCCACACCCATTTCATCAAGGGCTGCGCGAAGCATGGTTTGGGCATTTTCCCACATCTCATCGTTGTCAAAGTACTTGTGAGTATCTTGAGGGTCGCGAAGAGAGAGACGGAAGCGGTATTCATTCAAGTTGAAATCTTCATAAACATCGATAATCAACTGAAGGGCACGCTGGAATTCTTCTTGGATTTGTTCTGGAGTCACAAAGAGGTGACCGTCGTTGAGTGACATTTCACGTACACGTTGAAGACCAGTGAGGGCACCAGATTTTTCATAACGGTGCATCATACCGATTTCAGCGATACGGATTGGCAACTCACGGTATGAGTGAACATGGTGTTTGAAGACTTGGATGTGGTGCGGACAGTTCATTGGACGAAGGACAAATTCTTCCCCGTCACCCATGTCCATAGTTGGGAACATGTCTTCTTGGTAATGATCCCAGTGACCAGAAGTCTTGTAAAGTTCAACAGAAGCAAGTGGTGGAGTGTAGACGTGTTGGTAGCCAGAAGCCAACTCCTTGTCGACAATGTAGCGTTCCAATTCACGACGGATAGTCGCACCGTTTGGCAACCAGAATGGAAGTCCTTGACCAACCTCTTGAGAAATCATGAAGAGGTCAAGCTCTTTACCAAGTTTACGGTGATCACGTTCCTTAGCTTCTTCACGCATTTGAAGGTAGTTTTTCAAGTCTTTCTTGTCAAACCAAGCTGTACCATAGATACGTTGCATCATAGCGTTGTCGCTATTTCCACGCCAGTAAGCACCTGCTACATGGAGAAGGTGGAAGATTTGGATACGGCCTGTTGATGGGACGTGAGGGCCACGGCAAAGGTCTACATATTCACCCTGACGGTAGATGGTCAAACCACCTTCGTCTTCTGAGTGTTCTTCAATCAATTCCAACTTGTAAGGGTCATTTTTGAAGATTTCACGTGCCTCGTCTTTAGTCACTTCTTCACGAATTGATGGGAAGTTTTCTTTGACAATTTTTTGCATTTCTTCTTCGATACGAGGAAGGTCTTCGTTAGAGATTTGACCAGCTGTGTTGTCAGTATCGTAGTAGAAACCATCTTCGATGGCTGGACCAACTCCCAAGTGAATGTCTGGGAATAGACGACGAGCTGCTTGGGCGAATAAGTGAGCAGCTGAGTGACGCAAGATTGGAAGGGCATCTTCGTGATCAGGTGTCACAATTTCGATGCTTCCATCTTCAGTGATAGCACGAGTAGTGTCGATGAGTTTGCCGTTGAATTTACCAGCCAAGGCTTTTTTAGCTAGGGAATTGCTGATAGATTGGGCAATTTCAAAAGTTGTAACGCCAGATTCGAATTCACGAACAGCGCCATCTGGGAAAGTAATGTTAATCATGATGTTCTCCTTACTTATATTATTGACGAATGTGTTAACCCTATTCTGAAAACAGGGACAGAGGATTGTGAAAGCTAGAAAAACAAAAAGCGACATCCTCAAAAGGACGTCGCAACGTGGTTCCACCTTCATTTATGTACCTCAAAAGAGAGGGACACCTCTGATTGGCTCTAACGTGGCCACCGTTTTATGTTTTCATAAAAAACTCAAGAGTAGTATCAGTTTAGACCTCCTATGCGTTTCCAGCAACCACGCACTCTCTAGTAGAAAGGGACTAAGTGACTTGTCTCTATGGATTATTATAGCATGATTGTGAGATTTTTCAAGGATTTTGTGAAAGTTTTTTGTTTTTCATTTTTGTAGAATATGCTTGATGCCAATACCGGAAGCCATGCCCACCAGAGCCAAGGTTTCATAGATTAGCAAGTAAATTAGTATAAACTCACCAAAGGTTATGATAGTAAAGCAAAAGAGCAGTCCGTTACCAATTAACCACCAAAGTGAGAAACGGAAACGGTAGCTATAAAGTAGCGATACAATCAAGATTACTAGAGGTGTATAGAAGAGAATATTATTTACATAGAGACCCTTGAGCAAAAGGGAGTCAGAAACGACTAGTGATAACAACTCATAAAGTGGCCAATAAAAGAAAAATATGACCAGATAGTAGGGGAGATGGGAGTAGAATCTACGCATGATAATCACCTCGTTTTAAAAAACAGACAACTTAGATTTCTTGCTATGATTATTATAGCATGTTTAAAACAAGAAAGTAAATCTGTTGACAAAGATGTTAGTTATTGGTAGAATAGGGATTGTCGTAAAGACAAATAACTTCTTCTTGGTTACAGGCATGCCAACCTGTCACTCGGATGAAGCCAAATAAAAAGGAGAAACATCATGGCAATCTCAAAAGAGAAAAAAAATGAAATTATCGCACAATATGCACGTCACGAAGGTGATACAGGTTCAGTAGAGGTTCAAGTTGCTGTCCTTACTTGGGAAATCAACCACCTTAACGAACACATCAAACAACACAAAAAAGACCACGCTACTTACCGTGGATTGATGAAAAAAATCGGTCGCCGTCGTAACTTGCTTGCATACTTGCGTAAAAACGACGTTAACCGTTACCGTGAGTTAATCAACTCTCTAGGACTTCGTCGCTAATTCAAGATACAAAGGCCGTCAAAAGCACAAAGCAAAAATAGGAAAATTGACGAAGAAACTTCAGTTTCTAGGAGATTTTATCTTTTTTGCCAAGTGCTTAGGCCGTGTTCAATTGAGCATATCTTGATAATGAAGCTACTCTAAATTGGGTAGCTTTTTTACTTTTGTCACTTTACCTCGATATACTCAAGTATAATCTTCGGTTACAGTTCCTAGCACTGTAAGGTAAAATAAACCAGATATTCTCCCTTCGGGGAGATTTTTTTTGTTTCACTGAAAGTTTCGTACGATCTTCGCCTCGTCGCCTAGTCTATAAACGGTTTATCCAGCAAGACTGGAGCTCTCTGATTTTCAGAGGGCTTTTTACGTTGTCACCTTACCTTGGTATGCTCAAGTATAATCTTAGGTTACGGTTCCTAGCACTGTAAGGTAAAATAAACCAGATATTCTCCCTTCGGGGAGATTTTTTGTTTCACTAAAAATTTTGTACAATCTTCGGCTTACCGCCTAGTCTATAAACGTTTTATCAAGCAAGACTGGAGCTCTCTGATTTTAGAGGGCTTTTTTATTGAGGTTTTATCGGTCACAATTTTGGAGACTACAAAAACCTCAAATAGTATCAGCTAATTACACCATAAAGGTGCGCAGCTACTCGGCTTGAAAAGCCGAGTAGCTGTCTGCAAGCCCCTTCGGAGAGCCCACACTTTACGAAGTAAAGTATAGTATGTTATACTTTACATGGAAGTAGTCACCGAATTCCAGTTAGAAATTACTTTGTAACTACTTTTTGAGGAGGAGTAAAATGCTTTCCTATGTTCGACATTACCCACTAGCGATAGCTAAATTAATGTGTCTGTGCTCTCCTAAAATCTGCTGATTTATTACTGACCAATACAGGAGGTTTTTTATGGGACAGACAATCATATCTGCTACTGGTGTTTATATTTCCACCAGTATCGATTATTTAATTATTTTATTTATTTTATTTGCACAGCTATCACAGAATAAACAAAAATGGCATATTTATGCGGGGCAATATCTAGGCACAGGCTTACTTGTAGGGGCGAGTTTAGTTGCTGCTTATGTCGTTAATTTCGTGCCTGAAGAATGGATGGTTGGATTGCTTGGTTTAATCCCTATCTATTTAGGGATTCGCTTTGCAATTGTTGGAGAAGGTGAGGAAGAAGAGGAAGAAGAGGAAGAAATTATTGAAAGATTAGAACAAAGCAAGGCAAATCAACTGTTTTGGACAGTTACATTGCTGACAATTGCGTCTGGCGGAGATAATTTAGGTATCTATATACCTTATTTTGCTTCATTAGATTGGTCACAGACCCTCGTGGCCTTGCTTGTGTTTGTAATCGGCATAATTATCTTATGCGAGATTAGTCGGGTGTTGTCCTCTATTCCCTTAATATTCGAGACAATTGAAAAATACGAGCGAATCATTGTGCCCTTAGTATTCATTCTACTTGGACTATACATCATGTATGAAAATGGCACGATAGAGACTTTTCTGACCGTGTAGATTTTTTTGTTTCACTAGGATTTTATCCCGAGCTCAAATTGGCTCTCTGATTTTCAGAGGGCTTTTTATGTTGTCACTTTACCTCGATATACTCAAGTATAATCTTCGGTTACGATTATTAGCACTGTAAGACCAACTATATTTATTTTTCTCATCTTGTTCCATTGTTGAAAATATGGTATACTTTTCATGAGAATTTTCTAAATTTTTAAGATTCTATCAAAGGAGGTTTGCATGCTTTCCAAATTTTCTGGAAGCCGACAAGACCAGCAATTTGTGTTACTTTTAGTTATTTTGCTAGGTATTTTAGGGATTTCTCTCTTTCTAGCAGTTTCAATGGGATCTGTTGCGATTGATCTAGGAGATACCTATCGGATTATTTTGAGCAGGTTAGGATTTCCTATTGAGATAGGAGAGGTTTCCAAGTCCACTCTTGCCATTGTATGGAACATGAGATTCCCTCGAATATTGTTAGGTCTGATAGTAGGAGCAGGCCTTTCTATGTGTGGAAGCGTGATGCAGTCTACAGTGAACAATCCCATAGCAGAGCCTTATGTCTTAGGAATATCTGCGGGTGCAACTCTAGGTGCAACCTTGAGCATCATTCTTGGTTTAAAAGTGATGATTAGCCTTGGAGCTTTTCTTGGAGCTATTTTGGCAACCATTGCTGTCCTCATCATTGCCTCTATGCAGGGAAGGATGACAACATCTAGTCTGATCTTATCAGGAACGGTGGTCAACGCTCTCTTTCTGGCTTTTTCAAACTTTATTATCTCAGTCGGCGCTAATGCGGACAGTGTGATGACCATTAAGTTTTGGACCATGGGTTCGCTCGCTGGGACTACCTGGTCTGACTTAGTCCTGCCAACTATAGTAGTAGGAATGGCCTTTCTATTTTTCTCTACTCAGTATCGTGTTTTCAATGCGATGATGATGGGAGATGAGGCTGCTTTAACTTTGGGAATTCCCTTACGCTTTTATTGGTATCTTTATGTGACCATGGTGGCTGTGCTAACAGCAGTCTTAGTGGCAACCTGTGGGATTATTGGATTTGTCGGTCTGATTACTCCACATTTAGCTCGAGGGTTAGTAGGAACGAATTACAAGAGGCTTTTTCCTGTTGCAACCTTGCTGGGTGCCCTCTTTGTCATTTGGGCAGACGTACTCTCCCGTATCATCATTCCAAACGCAGAGCTTCCAATTGGTATTTTCACAGCCTTAGTAGGTGCTCCCTTCTTTATCTACATTGTTGGAGGTAGGCGAAGGGAGGTGAGGGTCTGATATGGACTTGATTTGTCAGGATATCCATTTTGGACTAGGAGAGAAAAAAATCCTCAAAGGAGTCTCTCTTAAGGTTGAAGGGAATCAATTTCACACGATATTAGGACCAAATGGAAGCGGGAAAACCAGTCTACTTAAACTCCTCTATCGTCAGGAAAAGGTGGGCAAAGGCTTGATAAGCCTAGATGGAAAACCTCTGGAACAATGGACGCTCAAAGAAACAGCCAAGCAAATGGCAGTTGTGACTCAGTTTAACCAGCTGCAGTTTGATTGTACAGTTGAAGAAATTGTCTTGCTGGGAAGGACTCCCCATCTCTCTTTTTTAGAGAAGGAAAGGGAAAGGGATTTTACGCTCGTTCAAGATGCCCTCGTTAAGGTGGATATGCTCGAGAAGAAAACTCGTCTCTATTCGTCCCTGTCAGGGGGAGAGAAACAGCGAGTTTTGTTAGCCCGCGCCTTGGCGCAAGAACCGACTCTCTTGCTCCTTGACGAACCAACCAATCACTTGGATATCAAGTATCAGCTAGACTTGTTGGCCATAGTGAAGGAGCTCAAGGTCAATGTTCTAGCTGTCCTGCATGATATTCAACTTGCTTGTCGCTATTCGGATTATCTCTATCTGATGAAAGAGGGGGAAATCCTTTACCAAGGGACTCCAAAGGAGACCATCACCTCTGAGTCATTGCAAACTGTATACGGAGTTCAAAGTCAGGTCACTTGGACCGAGGACCAGCAAGCCATGATTCACTATTTATAAGAATGAAAAGGAAAACAAGATGAAAAAAACATTAAGCATTTTACTGCTAACAGTAGCTACATTAACTTTGGCAGCTTGTGGCAATACTACTACAGAAAAAGCTACCACACAATCTAGCACAGAAATAAGTCAAAAGGCGAGCGCAGAGACGACTTATCCACTAACGGTTAAAACCTATGATGCTAAGGGAAATGAAGTCGAACAAGTCTTTGACAAGGCACCTGAAAAAGTTATCACCAACAATCTTTCAACCACTGAAATCTTGTTGGAGTTAGGGCTGAAGGATAAAATTGTTGGTATGCTCAACCCTGATAATGCTGTGACGGATAAATATAAGGATGCTATTGCAGCTATTCCTCAAATAGGGGATAAAAAAACAGTGTCACAAGAGACAGTCCTTTCTTATGAGCCGGATGCTGTGATGGGTCGAAACATGATGTTTTCTGAAAAATCCTTGGGGACAGTTAGCACTTGGAATGAAAATAAAATCCCAGTTTATACACAAAAAGCCTCTCTCTCAACGATTCAGCAAGATTTGGGGAATATCGTAGAAGATGTCAAAAATCTTGGAATGATTTTTAATGTTCAGGACAAGGCTAATGAGTACGCAGCCCAATTACAAACTAAAATTGACGCTGTTAAGAAAGCAAATCCAGCAAGTCAAGGTGAAAAGAAAAAGGCTTTGATTATGGTTGCTTATAATGATGAAACCTTCGGTGCCTACAAGTCTGCTTTGCAAGAAAGTTTGCTGAACCAACTTGGTTATACAAACGTTGCTACGGGGACATCAGGATTGACCTTGGAAAATCTCGTGTCAATGGATCCTGAATTGATTATCTATGTAACCAGCGATCGCAATAAAAAATTGGATGAAAAAGCAGTAGAGTTGATGAAGGCAAATGCTGTTTTGGAAAGCGTTCCTGCTATTAAGAATCAAAAAATCATGACCATCTCTTACGATGAGTTGATGGATTATGGTCCAGCAGTGATTGATTCCCTTGAGAAAATCAATGACTTTATCAATAAATAATGAGTTTGATTGGGAAGGAATTCAAGTCAAAATCAGCCTTCCTTCTAACTACGACCCCAATCAAACCTATCCGGCTATTTTATTGAATGATGGAAACTTGGATTTCCTATCGTCCCTTTCCGAATCTGTGATTTTAGTGGGCTTGACCTCTAAAAATCGCCTAGATGACTACACTCCCTGGAAGGCAGCTGCTCTGAGAGATGGAGCTCCAGATTTTGGAGGTCAGGCCAAGGTATATCATGATCATTTATTTGGAGGTCTTTTAGATAAGTTGCAGTCGCTTTATCGACTGGACGAAACTCGCCTTGCTTATGGAGGCTACTCACTAGGTGGTTTGGCGGTAGTCTACAGTCTTTTCAGCTTTGACAAGGTTTCCTGTGTCTTTTCGATCTGCGGTTCCTTTTGGTATCCTGATTTTGTGACTTACTGCAAGGAAGAAAATGTGAAAAATCTAGACTGTTTGTTGTATTTACAGAATGGTCAAACAGAAGGAGCACACCATACTAATCGTTTGGCTCAAGCACCAGCCTATGCTGAGCAGATCCATACCAGTCTTCAGAAATGCTATCCGAACGGCCAGTTTGTCTTTGATCCTTATGGGCATCATGAACAAGTGGCTGAACGATTCCTAGCTTTTTCCAGCTGGTTGGCCCAAAAATGGAAAATCAAATAAAAGAATTATCCCTTGGCTTTTGCCAAGGGATTGTTGTATTTATTTTAACTAAGTGCTTCTCTTTTCTTATCTGGATTCCATACGAAGCTCGCGATAAAGCTAAAGATGATGGTTAGGATAGCGAGGATAATGGCAAGGATGAGGGCAGGGATGCGGATAAGCCACCAGAGTGGATTTGGTTTTTTATTATTGTGCCACTGTTTCGTTTCTTGGTCCAGACGTTGGAATTCTGTTTGGATGCGATTGGCGACTGTTTCAATGCCTTCATCATTCATTTTCTTGATATCTGAGATATCGATTGGATTTCCAAAGTTCATATCGACACGCTCGCGGCTAACCAAGCCTTTCAAGGTCATAGGACCTGTGTAGGTAACCGGCATGATACGGACCTTGGCCATTTTGGCAATCAGAGCTACGCCACCCTTGACATCGTTTGAGTGCCGGCTCCCACTTGGAAACATGATGAGAGAGCGGTCACTTTTTTTGAGAACATTGATAGGGTATTTGATGGCTGAAGCGCTAGGATTTTCACGGTCGATAGGAAAGGCACCACACATACGAATCCACCAACCAAAGATACGGTTGGTAAAGAGTTCTTTTTTGGCCATAAAGATGAACTGTTTTGGCTTGGTCGCAAAGGCCATATAAACTGGATCCCACCAAGTACGGTGAGGCGCAACCAAAATATAATTTTCATCTTGATTAGGAATTTTATCAGTATTATGATAGTGGGCATTGCCATTGATGGACCATAGGAGCAAGACAACCAATCCACGTAAATAAGTATAAAACATGCTATCTCCTTCGATTATTTTCTTGTTATTATTATACCTTATCAAAGGAGGGCTGGCAAACTTTTCCCTTGACTAGGTGCATATTTGGGATGAGATTAGAATTCTTTTAGAAAAAATGATATGATAGAATTTATGGATAAAAATAAGATTATGGGATTAACCCAAAGAGAAGTCAAGGAAAGACAGGCTAAGGGCTTGGTCAATGATTTTACTGCATCGGCCAGTACCAGCACTTGGCAAATCGTTAAACGAAATGTCTTTACCCTTTTTAACGCTTTGAACTTTGCCATTGCTTTGGCCCTTGCCTTTGTGCAGGCTTGGAGCAATCTGGTCTTCTTTGCTGTGATCTGCTTTAACGCTTTTTCTGGGATTGTGACCGAGCTGCGGGCTAAACACATGGTGGACAAGCTCAATCTCATGACCAAGGAAAAGGTCAAAACCATTCGTGATGGCCAAGAAGTGGCTCTGAATCCTGAAGAATTGGTGTTAGGAGATGTCATTCATTTGTCTGCAGGAGAGCAGATTCCTAGTGATGCCTTGGTTTTGGAAGGCTTTGCGGAAGTCAATGAAGCTATGTTGACGGGGGAAAGTGATTTGGTACAAAAGGAAGTTGACGCCTTACTTTTATCAGGAAGTTTCTTGGCTAGTGGGGCAGTTTTGGCTCAAGTTCACCATGTAGGTGCAGACAACTATGCTGCCAAACTTATGCTGGAAGCCAAAACAGTGAAACCCATCAACTCCCGTATCATGAAATCTCTTGATAAACTAGCCGGTTTTACTGGGAAGATTATCATTCCCTTTGGTCTAGCTCTCTTGCTAGAAGCCTTGCTTTTAAAAGGCCTGCCTCTCAAGTCGTCCGTTGTAAATTCATCGACAGCTCTTTTGGGAATGTTGCCTAAGGGAATTGCCCTTTTGACCATTACTTCGCTCTTGACAGCGGTGATTAAGTTGGGCTTGAAAAAGGTCTTGGTTCAGGAAATGTACTCTGTTGAGACCTTGGCGCGCGTGGATATGCTCTGTCTGGACAAGACAGGCACCATCACCCAAGGAAAGATGCAGGTGGAGGCTGTTCTTCCTTTGACCGAAGAGTATGGAGAGTCAGCACTTGCTAGCATCTTGGCCAGCTATATGGCCCATAGTGAGGATAAAAATCCAACAGCTCAAGCCATTCGCCAGCGTTTTGTGGGAGAAGTAGCCTACCCTATGCTTTCCAATCTGCCTTTCTCAAGCGACCGCAAGTGGGGAGCCATGGAGTTAGAAGGTTTGGGAACAGTTTTCTTAGGGGCACCTGAGATGTTGCTGGATTCTGAGATCCCAGAAGCCAGAGAGGCCTTGGAGAGAGGTTCACGTGTCTTGGTCTTAGCACTCAGTCAAGAAAAACTTGACCATCACAAGCCACAGAAACCATCTGATATTCAGGCTCTAGCCTTGCTGGAAATCTTGGACCCGATTCGAGAGGGAGCAGCAGAGACGCTGGACTATCTCCGTTCTCAGGAAGTGGGCCTCAAGATTATCTCTGGTGATAATCCAGTTACTGTATCTAGCATTGCTCAGAAGGCTGGTTTTGCTGACTATCACAGCTATGTCGATTGCTCAAAAATCACGGATGAGGAATTGGTTGCTATGGCGGAGGAGACTGCTATTTTCGGACGGGTTTCCCCTCATCAAAAGAAACTCATCATCCAAACTCTGAAAAAAGCAGGGCATACAACAGCTATGACAGGGGATGGAGTTAATGATATCTTGGCCCTTCGTGAGGCGGATTGTTCTATCGTGATGGCGGAAGGGGATCCAGCGACTCGTCAGATTGCAAATCTGGTTCTCTTGAACTCTGACTTTAATGATGTTCCTGAGATTCTCTTTGAAGGTCGTCGTGTGGTCAATAACATTGCCCATATCGCACCGATTTTCTTGATAAAGACCATCTATTCCTTCCTGTTAGCGGTCATCTGTATTGCCAGTGCTCTTCTAGGACGATCTGAGTGGATTTTGATTTTTCCTTTCATTCCAATCCAGATTACCATGATTGACCAGTTCGTGGAAGGTTTCCCACCATTCGTTCTGACTTTTGAGCGAAATATCAAACCTGTTGAGCCAAACTTCCTCAGAAGATCCATGCTTCGTGCTCTACCAAGCGCTCTCATGGTTGTGTTCAGCGTCCTGTTTGTGAAAATATTTGGAAGTAGCCAAGGTTGGTCTGAGTTAGAAATCTCAACTCTACTCTATTATCTCTTGGGTTCAATTGGTTTCTTATCCGTATTTAGAGCCTGCATGCCATTTACCCTATGGCGTGTCCTCTTGATTGTTTGGTCAGTAGGAGGCTTCCTAGCCACAGCTCTCTTCCCAAGGATCCAGAAACTGCTTGAAATTGCGACACTTACAGGACAAACATTACCTGTTTATGGTGTCATGATGTTGGTCTTTACCGTGATTTTCATTTTGACCAGTCGCTACCAAGCTAGAAAATAAAGAAAGGCTGCAATCTGTGTATTGCGGTCTTTTTAGGTACAAGATTGCTAGCTGAAATGTGGTATAATAAGAGGTAATAGAGTTTTGGAAAGTGAGAGAAAATGATTTCAAAGAGATTAGAGTTAGTGGCTTCCTTTGTGCCACAGGGAGCCATTTTGCTAGATGTGGGGAGTGACCATGCTTATCTGCCTATCGAGTTAGTTGAGAGAGGACAAATTGAAGGTGCCATTGCAGGTGAGGTTGTGGTTGGTCCCTACCAGTCTGCGGTCAAAAATGTTGAGGCTCACGGCCTAAAGGAGAAAATCCAAGTCCGTTTAGCCAATGGCTTGGCAGCCTTTGAAGAGGTAGATAAGGTATCTGTCATTACCATAGCAGGGATGGGCGGACGCTTGATTGCTAGGATTTTAGAAGAAGGCTTGGACAAGCTAGCTAATGTAGAGCGTTTGATTCTCCAGCCTAATAATCGTGAAGACGACTTGCGTATCTGGTTGCAAGACCATGGTTTCCAGATCGTAGCAGAGAGCATCTTAGAAGAGGCTGGCAAGTTTTACGAGATTTTGGTGGTGGAAGCTGGACAAATGAAGCTATCAGCTAGTGATGTTCGCTTTGGTCCTTTTTTGTCCAAAGAAGTCAGTCCGGTCTTTGTCCAAAAATGGCAAAAAGAAGCAAATAAGTTAGAGTTTGCTCTTGACCAAATCCCAGAGAAAAATCGAGAAGAACGTCAAGTTCTAGCTCATAAGATTCAAGCCATCAAGGAGGTTCTCCATGCTAGCAAGTGAAGTAATTAACGCATATGAAGCCTTCTGCCCTCAGGAATTTTCCATGGAGGGAGACAGTCGTGGCCTGCAAATTGGAACTTTAGCCAAGGATATCCAAAGGGTCATGGTGGCTCTGGATATTCGTGAAGAAACGGTGGCTGAAGCCATTGAAAAGGGTGTGGATTTGATTATCGTCAAGCACGCGCCGATTTTCCGTCCCATCAAGGATTTGGTAGCTAGCCGTCCACAAAATCAGATTTACATCGATCTCATCAAGCATGACATCGCAGTTTATGTCAGCCATACCAATATTGACATCGTTGAGAATGGTCTCAATGACTGGTTCTGTCAGATGTTATGTATCGAGGAGCCGACTTACCTACAGGAGACAGGTCCAGAACGTGGAATTGGTCGTATAGGAAATGTTCAGCCTCAGACATTTGGGGAATTGGCCCAACATGTCAAGCAAGTCTTTGGTCTAGATAGCCTTCGATTGGTGCATTATCAAGAGAATGACTTGCAGAAGCCTATTTCAAGAGTGGCCATCTGTGGTGGAAGCGGGCAGTCTTTCTATAAGGATGCTTTAGCTAAGGGAGCTGATGTCTATATCACTGGTGACATTTACTACCACACTGCCCAGGATATGCTGTCTGATGGCTTGCTAGCATTGGACCCAGGTCACTATATTGAAGTGCTTTTTGTGGAAAAAATCGTAGCACTCTTTACTCAATGGAAGGAAGAAAAGGGCTGGTCTATTGATGTCTTACCTAGTCAGGCGTCAACCAATCCTTTCCACCATATCTAGTTAGAAAGTGAAAACAATGAAAAAAGTTGCCATTATCGGAGCAGGGATTGTGGGAGCAACAGCTGCCTACTACCTCTCGAAAGAAAGTGACCTAGAGGTGACCGTTTTTGACCATGGACAGGGTCAGGCTACCAAGGCCGCAGCAGGAATTATCAGCCCCTGGTTTTCCAAACGCCGCAATAAGGCCTGGTATAAGATGGCGCGCTTGGGGGCTGACTTTTATGTGGACTTGTTGGCTGATTTAGAGAAGTCAGGGCAAGAAATAGACTTTTACCAGCGTTCGGGAGTCTTTCTCTTGAAAAAGGATGAGTCCAAGTTGGAAGAACTTTATCAACTAGCCCACCAGCGCAGAGAAGAATCTCCTTTGATAGGGAAATTAGCCATTCTGGACCCAGCATCAGCTAATGAATTATTCCCTGGTTTGCAGGGATTTGACCACCTGCTCTATGCTTCTGGTGGAGCGAGAGTAGATGGCCAACTCTTAGTGACTCGTTTGCTGGAAGCTAGTCAGGTCAAGCTGGTCAAAGAAAAAGTGACTCTGACACCGTTAGCATCAGGCTACCAGATTGGCGAAGAGGTGTTTGATCAGGTTATTTTGGCGACGGGAGCTTGGTTGGGACACCTGTTAGAGCCTTTAGGTTATGAAGTAGATGTTCGTCCCCAAAAGGGGCAACTCCGAGATTATCAACTTGGCCAAGACATGGAAGCTTACCCTGTTGTTATGCCAGAAGGGGAGTGGGATTTGATTCCTTTTGCAGGTGGGAAATTGTCCCTAGGCGCTACCCATGAAAATGACATGGGATTTGATTTGACGGTAGATGAAACCTTACTCCAACAAATGGAGGAGGCAGCCTTGCCTCACTATCCAGTCTTGGCAGTAGCGACTTCAAGAGCTGAGCGTGTGGGAATCCGTGCTTATACCAGTGATTTCTCTCCTTTTTTTGGGCAGGTGCCTGGCTTAGCAGGTGTCTATGCTGCTAGTGGACTAGGTTCATCAGGCCTCACAACTGGTCCTATCATTGGTTACCATCTAACTCAACTGATCCAAGATAAGGAGATGACCTTGGATCCTCTAAACTATCCAATTGAAAACTATGTCAAACTGGTAAAAAGCGAATAAGCATTTTACTGAAATTTTAGCTTAGCTTCTAGGATGGCAAATGACATTCCCTATCAAAAATGGTAAAATAAGAAAAAATCCGAGAATCGAGGAAAGAAGATGCAAGAAAAGATTTTGGTAACGGGTGGGGCAGGTTTTATCGGGACCCACACAGTTATTGAGTTAATCCAAGCAGGTCATCAAGTTGTTGTGGTGGATAACCTTGTTAATAGTAACCGTAAAAGTTTAGAAGTTGTTGAGAGAATTACAGGAGTTGAGATTCCTTTTTATGAGGCTGATATCCGTGATACAGATACTCTTCGTGACATTTTCAAACAAGAAGAACCAACTGGTGTCATTCACTTTGCTGGTTTGAAGGCTGTTGGAGAATCTACCCGTATCCCTCTTGCCTATTATGACAACAATATCGCAGGAACTGTTAGCCTTTTGAAAGTCATGGAAGAAAACAACTGTAAAAATATCATTTTCAGTTCTTCTGCGACAGTTTATGGAGATCCTCATACAGTGCCAATCTTGGAAGATTTCCCACTTTCAGTGACTAATCCATATGGTCGCACTAAGCTTATGCTAGAGGAAATTTTGACGGATATTTACAAAGCAGACTCAGAATGGAATGTAGTCTTGCTTCGTTACTTTAACCCAATCGGAGCGCATGAGAGTGGTGATTTGGGAGAAAATCCAAACGGTATTCCAAACAACCTCTTGCCATATGTGACTCAAGTAGCCGTTGGAAAACTAGAGCAAGTGCAAGTGTTTGGAGATGATTACGATACGGAAGACGGAACGGGTGTTCGTGACTATATCCACGTTGTCGATTTGGCTAAAGGTCACGTTGCAGCTCTGAAAAAAATCCAAAAATGCTCAGGTCTAAACATTTATAACCTTGGAACAGGGAAAGGCTACTCAGTTCTTGAAATTATCCAAAACATGGAAAAAGCAGTGGGACGCCCAATTCCTTACCGTATCGTAGACCGTCGCCCAGGTGACATCGCAGCCTGCTATTCAGATCCTGCAAAAGCCAAAGCAGAACTCGGCTGGGAAGCGGAACTCGACATCACCCAAATGTGTGAAGACGCATGGCGTTGGCAAAGCAAGCATCCAAATGGATTCGAAGACTAAGATGGTGATATCAATCATTGTCCCCTGTTTAAACGAAGAGGAAGTACTTCCTCTTTTTTATCAGGCTTTGGAAGCGTTACTTCCAGATTTGGAAACAGAAATCGAGTATGTCTTTGTCGATGATGGATCAAGTGATGGAACCTTGAAACTCTTAAAGGCCTATCGGGAACAAAATCCGGCAGTGCATTATATTTCTTTCTCACGAAATTTTGGCAAAGAAGCTGCTCTATATGCAGGCTTGCAGCATGCGACTGGAGACCTAGTGGTGGTGATGGATGCAGACCTCCAAGATCCCCCTAGTATGTTGCTTGAGATGAAAAACTTACTAGACCAGAATGCAGATTTAGACTGTGTTGGAACACGAAGAACCAGTCGGGAGGGAGAACCCTTCTTTCGTAGTTTCTGTGCTGATATCTTTTACCGCCTTATGCAAAAAATTAGTCCAGTAGCCCTGCCGTCAGGTGTTCGTGATTTTCGTATGATGAGAAGGTCTGTAGTCGATGCCATTTTAAGTTTGACCGAGTCCAATCGTTTTTCTAAGGGACTATTTGCCTGGGTCGGCTTTAAAACCCACTATCTGGACTATCCAAATGTCAAAAGGCAGGCTGGCAAGACTAGTTGGAGTTTTAGGCAACTCTTTTTTTACTCCATTGAAGGGATTGTTAACTTTTCAGATTTTCCCTTGATTATCGCCTTTGCGGCTGGTCTCCTATCTTGTTTTATTTCTCTGCTTATGACCTTTTTTGTTGTGGTGCGGACTCTCATTTTGGGCAATCCGACATCAGGTTGGACCTCTCTGATGGCTGTTATTCTCTTTCTTGGAGGCATTCAACTCTTGACCATTGGGATTCTCGGCAAGTACATCAGTAAGATTTATCTAGAGACTAAAAAAAGACCACTTTATCTTATCAAAGAAAAAAGCGACCTTCCTGATTTTACAGAAAAAAATAAAGTGAAAAGACTATAATTTTACATGGAAATGTGCTAAACTAGAGGGAGTGGGTTATCGCCATTGATTTAGGCTTCCTGATTTCCAATCAGGGCGCGAGTTGGGCAATTTTTAACAGCCTCTAAGACGTCCTGACTAGGAGAAATTTCTTTTTCCAGTTGGTCAGGGTCATCGTAAAAACGCACGATTCCATTATCGTGGTAATCAAATAAATCAGAATAAGTTTGGCAAAGCCCACAGGCGATGCATCGTTCAGGTATAAGTGTGATTTTCATATTTATATTGTAATAAGAAAAGTAAAAAAAAACAAGGAGTAAGGTATGGCAAAAGAACCGTGGCAAGAAGATATTTATGAAAATCAAGAAGAAACAAGAGCAGGCCGTCGTTCGCGATCACAGGGTGGTGGAGTTATAGCGAATCGTATCTTGACTATTTTAGCAAGTATTTTCTTTGTGATTGTAGTCGTGATGATTATTGTTCTCATCTATCTTTCATCAGGTGGGAGTAATCGCACGGCAGCCTTGAAAGATTTTCACGATTCTGATGCAAATGTAGTACAGATTTCATCTTCTAGTAGTTCAGAGCAGGCATCTTCTAGTTCGGAGGAAAAGGTAGAAGAGTCATCTAGTAGTTCAGAACATCCAACTGATCCAGAAGGGACGACAAAAGTCTTAGCTGGAGAAGGAGAAGCAGCCATTGCCGCTCGCGCTGGGATTTCGATTGCTCAGTTAGAGGCTTTGAATCCTGGGCACATGGCTACAGGATCTTGGTTTGCTAATCCAGGTGATGTTGTTAAAATCAAATAGGAGTTGATATGAAAACAATTCAAATTGCTATTGACGGCCCTGCTTCAAGTGGTAAGAGTACGGTCGCAAAGATTATTGCCAAGGATTTTGGATACACCTACCTAGATACAGGTGCTATGTATCGTGCGGCGACCTATATGGCTCTCAAGAACCAGTTAGGAGTGGAAGAGATTGAGGAGCTTTTAGCCTTGTTGGACCAGCATCCAATCAGCTTTGGGCGTTCAGAAACTGGAGAACAGCTTGTCTTTGTAGGAGATGTGGATATTACCCATCCTATCCGTGAAAATGAAGTGACCAATCATGTTTCAGCTATTGCAGCAATTCCTCAAGTGCGTGAGAAACTAGTTTCTCTCCAACAAGAGATTGCCCAGCAAGGTGGGATTGTCATGGATGGTCGCGATATTGGGACTGTTGTATTGCCACAAGCAGAATTAAAAATTTTCCTAGTAGCTTCTGTTGATGAAAGAGCAGAGCGCCGTTACAAGGAAAATATTGCCAAGGGAATTGAAACAGACCTTGAAACTCTAAAAGAGGAAATTGCTGCGCGTGACTACAAGGATAGTCATCGTGAGACTTCACCTCTCAAACAAGCAGAGGATGCTGTCTACCTTGATACAACTGGTTTGAACATTCAAGAAGTAGTTGAAAAAATCAAAGCAGAAGCTGAAAAAAGAATGTAAATGTAGAAAAGCCGATAGATTGATATCGGTTTTTTCTAAATTTGTCAAAATGCTGATTTTAAGGTATAATAGTTGCTGTTCGAGAAATTTTGATTTTCAAAGAATACTGAATGATTATAAGGAGAAACCATGAACAACCTACCAAATTGCCCAAAATGTAACTCAGAGTATGTCTACGAAGATGGTGCCCTACTGGTTTGCCCAGAGTGTGCTCATGAGTGGAATCCTGCTGAAGTTGCAGAAGTAGAGGAAGGTCTTGTTGCTATCGATGCCAACGGAAATAAATTGGCTGATGGTGATACTGTAACCCTCATCAAGGATTTGAAAGTAAAAGGTGCGCCAAAGGATTTGAAACAAGGGACGCGCGTGAAAAATATCCGCATCGTAGAAGGCGACCACAATATCGACTGTAAGATTGATGGCTTTGGTGCCATGAAACTTAAATCAGAGTTTGTGAAGAAAATTTAAGCATGTCGAAACACTATAAACTTGTATTTTATAGCCGTATCTTCTTGTTTCTAGCGGCTTTTACGGGAGTTTATCTTGAAATCGCCAAGCATGGTGGATTTGGGATGTTGCTCTATTATACGGTTCTGTCAAATCTGTTAGTTGCGATTTTTACGCTCTATCTTCTAAAGGTTATGAGCCGTTTAGGTGAAAATTGGCAAAGGCCAAGTCTCTTGCGCTTAAAAGGTGGAGTCACTATGAGTATCATGATTACCTGTGTGATTTACCATTTCCTATTAGCGCCAATTGCGACTAATTTCTATACCCTAGAAAATTTTCTTTGCCACTATATCGTTCCCCTCTGGTTTTTAGCAGATACCCTCTTTTTTGACAAACAGGGTCAATACAAAATCTGGGATCCAGTTGTGTGGACGATTTTACCCTTGCTGTATATGATTTTTGCTCTTTTTAATGGCTTGGTACTGAAACTTGATGTTCCTAATTCTAAGGTCAGTCCCTTCCCTTACTTCTTTTTGAATGTGAACAAGGGTTGGGATGTCGTGTTCAAGTGGTGTCTGATTATCTTTGTTTCCTATATGGTGGCAGGATTTATCTTCTACTTTATCAAGCAAATCAAGAGAAAATCATCCTAAGACACAAGGGATTCATTTTCGAGTTTAAGAAGGAGTCTATACACTAAAGAGGCTTCTTCTTTTCTTGCTTGTTTGATAACTATCAAAAGAGACAGAAGATTAAGAGAAAATATAGAAAGAGATTTCATGAAACAATTTTTAGAACGGGCCAGTATTTTGGCTCTCTCCCTCGTTTTGATTACATCCTTTTCCATCTCGAGTGCCCTGCCAGCCATGTTTGACTATTATCAAGGATATCCTAAGGAACAAATTGAGCTCTTGGCGAGCTTGCCATCTTTTGGGATCATGATTATGTTACTACTAAATGGTTTCTTAGAAAAAATATTCCCGGAGCGATTACAGATTAGTTTGGGATTGTTAATTTTATCACTGAGTGGAACAGCACCCTTTTGGTATCAAGCCTATCCCTTTGTCTTTGGAACAAGGATTCTTTTTGGTTTAGGTGTTGGGATGATCAATGCTAAGGCAATTTCTATTATCAGTGAACGCTATCAAGGAAAAACGCGTATTCAGATGCTAGGGCTACGCGGTTCTGCAGAGGTTGTTGGGGCTTCTCTCATCACCTTGGCAGTCGGTCAGTTGTTGGCCTTTGGTTGGACAGCTACTTTCTTAGCCTATAGTGCTGGATTTTTGGTGCTGACCCTCTATCTGCTCTTTGTCCCTTATGGAAAAGAAAAGAAAGAAGTCAAGAAAAAAGCGAAGGAAGCAAGTCACTTAACTCGAGAAATGAAAGGCTTGATTTTTACCCTAGCTATAGAAGCAGCAGTGGTAGTTTGTACCAATACGGCTATTACCATCCGTATTCCAAGTTTGATGGTGGAAAGAGGACTTGGAGATGCCCAGTTATCTAGTTTTGTTCTTAGTGTCATGCAGTTAATCGGGATTGTGGCTGGTGTGAGTTTCTCTTTCTTGATTTCTATCTTTAAAGAGAAACTGCTCCTCTGGTCTGGTATTACCTTTGGCTTAGGGCAAATTGTGATTGCCTTGTCTCCATCCTTGTGGGTGGTAGTGGCAGGGAGTATTCTGGCTGGTTTTGCCTATAGTGTAGCCTTGACGACGGTCTTTCAACTTGTCTCTGAACGAATTCCAGCTAAACTCCTCAATCAAGCAACTTCATTTGCTGTATTAGGCTGTAGTTTCGGAGCCTTTACGACTCCATTCGTTCTAGGTGCGATTGGCTTGATGACTCACAATGGGATGTTGGTCTTTGCTATCTTAGGATTTTGGTTAATTGTAACCTCTATCTTTGTCATGTACCTACTCCAAAAGAGAGCTTAGGATTGGTTTCCTAGGTTTTTCTTTTGAGTTTTTTGTACCCAGACAATATTTATTTTAGAACCTTGTCTACAGATTAATTTCTTGATAAAATAGAAGTTATGACGAGATATAAAGCAACTATTTCCTACGATGGTTATGCCTTTGCTGGTTTTCAGCGCCAGCCCCATGCGCGTAGCGTTCAGGAAGAAATTGAAAAAACCTTGACCAGGTTAAATAAGGGGCAAGGTATTACTGTTCACGGTGCTGGTAGGACAGATAGTGGGGTTCATGCCCTGGGACAGGTGATTCATTTTGACCTGCCTTATCAAATGAATGAGGAGAAACTTCGCTTTGCTCTTGACACCCAGTCCTCTGAAGATATTGATGTGATTTCAATTGAGCTTGTGGCGGATGATTTTCATTGCCGTTATGCCAAGCACAGTAAGACCTATGAGTTTATCGTGGATAGGGGCCGTCCCAAGAATCCTATGCGCCGTCACTATGCCACTCACTTTCCCTATCCACTCGATGTGGAACGCATGCAGATTGCAATCAAAAAGCTAGAGGGAACCCATGATTTTACCGGTTTTACAGCCTCTGGAACCAGTGTGAAGGATAAGGTTCGCACCATTACCGAAGCTAGTCTTAGGGTTGATGAGACAGGTCAGTTTTTGACCTTTACCTTTTCAGGAAATGGTTTCTTGTATAAGCAGATTCGCAATATGGTGGGGACACTGCTCAAAATCGGAAATAATCGTATGCCAGTGGAGCAGATTGACCTCATCTTGGAGAAGAAGGACAGGCAACTTGCAGGTCCCACTGCAGCACCAAATGGTTTGTATTTAAAGGAGATTCGTTATGAAGAATAATCGTATTTTAGCACTTTCAGGAAATGATATTTTTAGTGGTGGTGGTTTGTCCGCTGATTTGGCTACCTATACCTTGAACGGCTTGCATGGCTTTGTAGCAGTGACTTGTTTGACAGCTTTGACAGAAAAAGGATTTGAAGTCTTTCCAACTGACGATACCATTTTTCAACATGAATTAGATAGCTTGCGTGATGTGGAATTTGCAGGGATTAAGATTGGTCTTTTACCAACTGTCAGTGTGGCTGAGAAGGCCTTGAACTTTATCAAACAACGTCCAGGAGTGCCTGTGGTTCTGGATCCTGTCTTGGTCTGCAAGGAAACGCACGACGTAGCAGTTAGTGAACTCTGCCAAGAGTTGATTCGCTTTTTCCCTCATGTCAGTGTGATTACGCCTAACCTCCCAGAAGCAGAATTATTAGCTGGTCAGGAAATCAAAACCTTGGAAGATATGAAAACTGCAGCACAGAAATTGCATGACTTAGGAGCGCCAGCAGTCATTATCAAGGGAGGCAATCGCCTTAGTCAGGACAAGGCTGTAGATGTCTTTTATGATGGACAAAACTTTACAGTCCTAGAAAATCCTGTCATTCAAGGGCAAAATGCTGGCGCAGGTTGTACCTTTGCCTCTAGCATTGCCAGTCGCTTGGTTAAAGGTGATGAACTTTTACCAGCAGTAGAAAGCTCTAAGGCTTTCGTTTATCGTGCCATTGCACAAGCAGATCAGTATGGAGTAAGACAATATGAAGCAAACCAAAACAACTAAAATTACCCTTCTATCCCTATTAACCGCCCTTTCTGTGGTTCTAGGCTATTTCTTAAAAATTCCAACACCGACAGGAATTCTAACTCTCTTAGATGCGGGTGTCTTCTTTGCAGCCTTCTATTTTGGTAGTCGAGAAGGTGCTATTGTTGGAGGATTGGCTGGATTCCTCATTGACCTCTTATCAGGCTATCCTCAGTGGATGTTCTTTAGCTTGGTTAACCATGGCTTGCAGGGATTTTTCGCAGGATTTAAAGGAAAAACTCAGTGGTTAAGCCTTATCTTAGCAACGATTGCCATGGTAGGGGGTTACGCCTTGGGTTCTACATTGATGAATGGCTGGGCTGCAGCCCTACCAGATATTCTACCAAACTTCATGCAAAATATGGTAGGGATGATTGTAGGATTTATCCTTAGTCAAAGTATCAAGAAGATTAAGTAATACTCTTCGAAAATCTCTTCAAACCGCGTCAGCTTCCATCTGCAACCTCAAAACATTGTTTTGAGCAACCTGCGGCTAGCTTCCTGGTTTGCACTTTGATTTTCATTGAGTATAAAGAGACTGAGTCAAAAGTCTTTTAAATAAGAAAAACGCATAGTATCAGGTGTTGAAACCTTGATACTATGCGTTTTATTGTGGGAAGATTTTTGAAAAATTTTAATCAAAATAAAGCAAATCTTTGCTGGTGCTTGTAAAGAGGTCAAAGCCATCCTTGGTAACAACACCGCAGTCTTCAATACGAACACCGACTTTACCAGGGATATAGATACCTGGTTCAACAGAGAAGCACATTCCTTCTTCGATGACCATGTCGTTTCCTTCCATGATAGATGGGAATTCATGGACATCCATACCGATACCGTGACCGAGACGGTGGTTGAAGTATTCACCGTAACCAGCTTTTTCGATGACCTCACGGGCAGCGCGGTCCACTTCATGGGCAGTCACACCTGGTTTGATAAAGTCAAGAGCAGCTTGTTGGGCTTCAAGAGTCAAGTTATAAATATCTTTCTTGAAATGGTCTGGTTTACCAACAGCGACTGTACGAGTCATATCTGAAGCATAGCCGTTGACCAGAACACCGAGGTCAAAGAGGAGAAGAGAATCATTTTCAACCTTATTAGCTGCTGGAATACCGTGTGGATTTGCAGCATTATCACCAGTCAAGACCATGGTATCAAAACTCATTTCATAGCCTTCACGTTTCATGGCAAAGTCGATTTGGGCGATGATATCTGTCTCCGTCTTATCAAGAGAAATATTGTCAAAACCAACCTTAACAGCCTTGTCCGCATAGAGACCGGCCACCATCATTTTTTGCACTTCGTCAGCTGATTTGATAAGGCGCATACGTTGGATACGAGGGGTGAGGTTTTCAAACTCAGCAGTTTCAAAGACTATTTTCAAGCCATGATATTTGGTCAAGATGAGATTGTCAAACTCAACAGCGACACGTTTGCAGTCAAGTTGTGGAAGAGCATGTTTCATTTTTTGCCATGGATTTTCAGAATCCACATAGCCCACAACTGGGAAGGAAACAGTGCTGCTTGCACGCTCAACCTCAAGGGCTGGGACAAAGAGGAGAGGTTCCTGATCTGCTAGGACAAAAAGGAACATTTGGCGTTCATGGGGATCACTGTAAAAGCCAGTGAGGTAATTGATTGTGACGGGGTCAGATACGACAGCGACGTCTAGTTTTTCTGATTCAAGATATGTTACGATTTGTTGTAATTTAGACATATGCTACCTTCTTTCTACCCCTCTATTTTGGCAAAAAATGAGAGAAAATGCAAGGGAGAAGGGTAAAAGAAAAGACAAAAAAACTCCGACAAGATAACGGAGTTCTTTGATGTGATTTTTCTTGGTTTAAGAAAAGTCAGCCTTGCTTTTGACATCACTGTATTCTTCAGCGATTTCTTGACTGAGAATGTCCTCATAAGCAGGGAGTTGGATGTCCTGACCATATTTCTTCTTGAGGGCTGTAGTGACTAGGCGATAAGCCAGATTGGCATTGCGAGAGAGAATAGGCCCGTGGAAGTAGGAACCAAAGACATTCTTGTAATGAACCCCTTCGCCGACCTTTTCTTCGTTATTTCCATTTCCATAGACAACCTGTCCCAGTGGTTTTTGGTCATCAGAGAGGAAGGTACGGCCCTGATGATTCTCAAATCCATAGTAGGTTTCATTGAAATCTTCATTATGAATCTTGATGTCACCGATAAAACGGTTATTGGTCTGGTTGAGGGTGTAGTGGCCCATGACCCCTAGCCCTTCGATACGTCTCCCAGAAGCCTCAACATAATATTGGCCCAATAGTTGGAAACCACCGCAGATAGCCAGAACCACACCGTCGTTTTGGATGTAGTTGTCAATGCTCTCTTTTTTAGCAGGTAGGTCGTCTGCAATGATACTCTGTTCAAAGTCTTGACCGCCACCGAAAAAGGCAATGTCGTAGTGACTTTCATCAAAGTCATCATGGAGAGAAACGATGTCAACCGTCACATGGGCTCCCAGTTTTTCAGCCACATACTTGAGCATGAGGATGTTTCCATTGTCCCCGTAGGTATTCATGAGGTTTCCATAGAGGTGGGCAATGTTGAGCTGATAGGGGTAATTGCCAGCTTTTGAGGAAAGTGAAGTATAAACCATTAGTTCATCTCCTTTCTAACAATCTGACGACTAGCCAGCAGTTCGCGGAATTCCAGCATAGCAGTATAGGTAGCCAGAATATAAGCATGCTTGCAGTCTTGGTTCTCGATTGTCTTAAGAACTTGCTCCAGACTACTTGTTTCAGTGATTTTCTCAGCTGGATAGCCTGTCACTCGGAGACGACGTGCAATTTCAGAATGACGAACACCGCCAGCGTTGATTTCAGGGATGTCCATGTCAGTGATTTGTTCAAAATCAGCATCCCAGATCCAGCTTGTATCAATTCCGTCTGCATAGTTAGCGTTAAGGAGGACAGATAGGCTAAATGGATAAGGTGCTAGTTTAATCATCTCGATAGCTTGGGTTGCACCGACTGGATTTTTAATTAAGACAAGGGTACATTCCTTGTCACCTATATGGAAGGTTTCTTGGCGTCCAAAGACAGCACGGCTCTTATCAAATCCCTGCTTGATTAGTTGGGAATCTGCGCCGAGGAAACGGGCGATAGCAACCGCAGCTAAGGCGTTGTAGATATTGTAGAGTCCACCGATTTGAATACCGTACTCTTGGCCGTCTATGACAAAGCGAGAGCGATTGTTGGTCAACTCAACCAGTTTTGTCAAACGATAGTCTAAATAAGGACGTTTACATCCACAACCTTCACAGATATAGGCACCCAAGTTTGCATAGGTATTATGCTCATATTTGAGGATGTCTTGGCAGTCAGGACAGAGAATCCCTTCTGTATTATAGTGAGCCAGCTGGGCTGGGCCTTTCTCCAAGTCAAAACCAAAATACTCTACAGGATTTGGAATAGATGGCTTGTAGAAAAGTGGACTGTCTCCATTAAGAAGAACAGTGGCAGTAGGTACCTTACGAATAGCATCCAAAATCATCTTGTAAGTTGTGTAAATCTCACCATAGCGGTCCATCTGGTCACGGAAGATATTGGTGATAACAAATAAGCTTGGCTGGATATAGTCACAGATACGAGATAGGCTGGCTTCATCGATTTCTAGAACGGCAATATTTTTCCCAGTTTTTGAAGATTTGGCTGTTAAGAAGGTTGTCGCAATTCCTGTGATCATGTTGGCACCGCTTGGGTTGGTCAGAACTTGACCATAAACCTCTTTTAAAATGCCGACAGTGAGGGCAGTTGTCAAGGTTTTTCCGTTGGTTCCAGTGACCACGACAATCTCGTAGCTCTTAGCTAGGTTTTGTAAAATATCTTTATCAAATTGAAGGGCGAGTTTTCCTGGGAGCGTACTTCCACGGCCAAGACGGCTCAAAACGAAGTGGGAAGAACGCCCAGCAAGAAGGCCCAAAGTAGTTTTTAATTTCATGTTTCTATTATATCATAAAAGAGGGAAAAGACGGATTTGATACTCAATGAAAATCAAAGAGCAAACTAGGAAGCTAGCCGCAGGTTGCTCAAAATACTGTTTTGAGGTTGCAGATAGAACTGACGAAGTCAGTAACCATACCTACGGCAAGGTGAAGCTGACGTAGTTTGAATTTGATTTTCGAAGAGTATGAGATTCCGCAGAAGTAAAAACAGCCCCAAGAGGGCTGTTCGATACGATTAAATCTCAACTTAAATCGAAAACAAGTCATTCAAGTTCTCAGCCAAGGTTGGGTGAGTGAAGATTTGTTTTGTGAAGTAAGTGTAAGGAATCTTGTTGTCCATAGCAACAGTGATGATGTTGATGATTTCTTGAGAACCTTCTGAGAAGATGCTTGCTCCAAGAATTTCTTTTGTTTCAGTATTGACAACAGCTTTGAAGGCTCCGCGAAGGTCTCCATTTACGTGACCACGAGGCATTGCTGCAACAGGAATTTCCTTAACGGCGTATGGAAGTTTCAAATCAGCTGCTTGACTTTCAGTCAAACCAACTTGTGAAAGTGCAGGTGTGATGAACATGGTGTTTGGTACATTGAGACGGTCTTCAAGTGTGTAGCTGCCATCTCCAGCAAGGTAGCTGTAGACAACACGGAAGTCATCAAGTGAAATGTAAGTAAATTGAAGGCCACCGTTGACATCTCCAACTGCAAAGACACCAGGAACGTTTGTTTGACAATGTTTGTCTACTTTAATAGCGCCACGTTCAGTTAGTTCAATATCTGTATTTTCAAGTTGAAGTGGTTCTACATTTGGTTTGCGTCCAGTTGCGTAAAGAAGGGCGTCGAAACGGTAAGTTTCATTTTCAGTTACGACAAGGACTTGGTCACCGTCGTTTTTGATTTCAGTAGTACGGATGTTTTGAAGCAATTCAATACCGTCTTCTTCCATGTATTGTTTAGCAAGAGCTGCGATGGAAGGTTCTGCACGAGGAAGGAAAGTATCCAAGGCATCTAGGACTGTAACCTTGCTTCCAAGTTTGTTGTAAAGGCCAGCAAATTCAAGACCGATATTTCCACCACCAAGGACTCCAAGTTTTTCAGGTAATTTGTCCAAGTTTTGGATACCTGTTGAGTCAAAGACGTTTTTACTTGTAGCAAGTCCAGGAATTGGCAAGACGTTTGAAACAGCACCAGTGTTGATGACGATTGTTTCAGCAGTCAGTTCTTTATTTTCATCACCAGCTTGGATTTCGATGACTTTATTTGAAAGGAAGTGAGCTTCCGCATCAAAGATATCTACGCCTGTACCAGCAACAGTCGCATAGTTTTTACCGTTAAGGCGACCAGTGATAGTGTTTTTGGTAGCAATGACTTCTTCAAAAGATAAGTCTTTCTCAGCAGCAACTAACAAAGTTTTAGTTGGGATACAACCGATGTTGATACAAGTTCCACCGTACATAGCTTTGCTACGTTCAACGAGGGCAACTTTTTTGCCAGCTGAAGCTAATTTACCAGCTAGTGTTTTACCAGCTTTACCAAATCCGATAACGATTAAATCATAAGTTAACATTTAGAGTTCCTCCTATTCGAATTTCATTCTAGCACAAGAAAAAAACTTTTGCACAATTCTGCTACGCTTTAAAAAAGTTTATGAAATAGTGGAAATTATAGCCTTACTTTCTCAGAAAAATCGTTTACATGATATTATCGATGGATTGGGCTATCTTTTGCTCTGGACTTGTGTTATACTAGATAGGTTGCAAAGAAAACAGTACTTTTCTTTTGTGGAAAAGAAGCAACACGATTTTGTATCCAGTATATGAAAATACGTCATAAAAAGAAAAGTATAAACTAAGCCCTATAGGGTGGCTTCGCACCACCTTTAGAAAGAAGAATATCGTGAAATTTAATGAATTAAACTTGTCTGCTGATTTGCTAGCAGAGATTGAAAAAGCTGGTTTTGTAGAAGCCAGTCCGATCCAAGAACAAACTATTCCCTTGGCCCTTGAAGGTAAGGACGTTATCGGTCAAGCTCAGACTGGTACAGGAAAAACTGCAGCCTTTGGCTTGCCTACCCTTGAAAAAATCCGTATAGAAGAAGCGACCATCCAAGCCTTGGTCATCGCTCCAACTCGTGAACTAGCTGTCCAAAGTCAAGAAGAACTCTTCCGCTTTGGTCGCAGTAAGGGAGTCAAGGTTCGCTCAGTATATGGTGGATCAAGCATTGAAAAACAAATTAAGGCTCTTAAATCTGGTGCCCATATCGTGGTGGGAACACCTGGTCGCCTTTTGGACTTGATTAAACGCAAGGCCTTGAAATTACAAGATATTGAAACTCTTATCCTTGATGAAGCGGATGAAATGCTCAATATGGGCTTCCTTGAAGACATTGAAGCTATCATTTCTCGTGTCCCTGAAAGCCGTCAAACCTTACTTTTCTCAGCAACTATGCCAGATGCTATCAAACGTATCGGTGTTCAGTTTATGAAAGAACCTGAGCATGTGAAGATTGCTGCTAAGGAATTGACCACAGAATTGGTTGACCAATACTATATTCGTGTTAAAGAACAAGAAAAATTTGATACCATGACTCGTCTTATGGATGTGGAACAGCCTGAGCTTGCTATCGTATTTGGTCGTACAAAGCGCCGTGTAGATGAATTGACTCGTGGTCTTAAAATCCGTGGCTTCCGTGCAGAAGGAATTCATGGTGATTTGGACCAAAACAAACGTCTTCGTGTCCTTCGTGACTTTAAAAATGGCAATCTTGATGTTTTGGTTGCGACAGACGTTGCAGCGCGTGGCTTGGATATTTCAGGTGTGACCCATGTCTATAACTACGATATTCCACAAGATCCTGAAAGTTATGTTCACCGTATCGGTCGTACAGGTCGTGCTGGTAAGTCAGGTCAGTCTATTACTTTCGTATCACCAAATGAAATGGGCTACCTCCAAATCATTGAAAACTTGACTAAGAAACGCATGAAAGGTCTCAAACCTGCAAGTGCAGAAGAAGCCTTCCAAGCAAAAAAACACGTAGCTCTCAAGAAAATTGAACGTGATTTTGCAGATGAGACTATCCGTGCCAACTTTGAGAAATTTGGTAAGGATGCTCGTAAGCTAGCTGCCGAATTTACTCCAGAAGAATTGGCAATGTATATCTTGAGTCTGACTGTTCAAGACCCAGATAGTCTTCCTGAAGTGGAGATTGCACGTGAAAAACCACTGCCATTTAAACCATCAGGTAATGGCTTCGGTGGTAAAGGTAAGGGAGGTCGTCGTGGAGATGACCGTCGTGATAATCGCCGTGGAGACAACCGTCGTGGTCGTCGTGATGATTTCAAAAAAGGAAGTCGTGGCAATGATCGTTTTGATAAAGACAGACGTTACCGTAATAAAGACAATAAAAAACCACGCAATACTTCAAGTGAAAAGCAAACAGGCTTTGTTATTCGTAATAAGGGCGATAAATAAGAAAAAGCGGTTCAAAATGAATCGCTTTTTTATATAAGGAGACCGAATGGAAAAAGAAAGATAAATAAAATAGATATATTATATTTTTGTAATATTATAATACACAAAAATAGGGAGCTTGTCAATAGAAAAGAAGCAATTTAATTAAAAATATTCTTGTTTTTTCAAATTGCAATTAAATAAGCAATTTTCAGATAATAATTGAAAATTTAAGCTGTTTATGTTATAATGATAGCGATTAAATTCGAGGTGAAAAATGGCACATTTATTAGAA
Source organism: Streptococcus sp. 20925_1_69 (assembly GCF_041432365.1). Lineage (GTDB taxonomy): Bacteria > Bacillota > Bacilli > Lactobacillales > Streptococcaceae > Streptococcus. Next base: position 10,904 of record NZ_JAPVZL010000004.1, on the reverse strand, counting down.
AAAACAAGAAAAATTACTTCTATCCTGAAGCGCTCAGAGGAGCAGTTGCAGGAAGAACTTCCATACAATGCGATTACCCGTCAATTGGCAGATATTATTGACTGTAACGCCTGTATCGTCAATAGCAAGGGACGTCTCCTTGGTTATTTCATGCGTTACAAAACCAATACAGATCGTGTAGAGCAGTTCTTCCAAACTAAGATTTTCCCAGATGACTACATTCAAGGTGCGAACATGATCTACGATACAGAAGCCAATCTGACAGTTGATCATGATTTGAGTATTTTCCCTGTGGAAAGTCGTGCCGACTTTCCAGATGGTTTGACGACTATTGCACCGATTCATGTATCAGGGATTCGTCTTGGTTCTTTGATTATTTGGCGCAATGATAAAAAATTCGAAGATGAGGATTTGATCCTTGTTGAGATTGCCAGTACCGTTGTTGGGATTCAACTCCTTAATTTCCAACGTGAAGAAGATGAGAAAAATATTCGCCGCCGTACTGCTGTTACCATGGCGGTTAATACCCTTTCTTACTCCGAACTCCGTGCTGTTTCAGCAATTTTAGGGGAGTTAAACGGAAATGAAGGTCAGTTGACTGCGTCAGTGATTGCAGACCGTATCGGAATCACCCGTTCTGTGATTGTCAATGCCCTTCGTAAACTTGAGTCTGCGGGAATTATTGAAAGTCGCTCACTTGGAATGAAGGGAACCTATCTTAAGGTCTTGATTTCAGATATTTTTGAAGAAGTGAAGAAAAGAGATTACTAATGACTAAGGCTTTAATTTCGATTGATTATACAGAAGATTTTGTTGCTGATAGTGGAAAATTGACAGCAGGTGCTCCAGCTCAGGCGATTTCGGATGCCATCAGCAAGGTAACTCGATTAGCTTTTGAACGAGGAGATTACATCTTCTTTACCATCGATGCTCATGAAGAAAACGATTGTTTCCATCCAGAAAGTAAACTATTTCCTCCTCATAATTTGATTGGGACTAGTGGACGGAATTTATACGGAGATTTGGGGACCTTTTATCAAGAGCATGGTTCAGACAGTCGTGTCTTTTGGATGGATAAACGCCATTACTCTGCTTTTTCAGGGACTGACCTGGATATCCGTTTGAGAGAGCGGAGAGTGTCTACCGTTATCTTAACAGGTGTCTTGACGGATATCTGTGTCCTGCATACAGCTATAGATGCCTATAATCTAGGATATGACATCGAGATTGTTAAACCAGCTGTTGCTTCCATCTGGCCTGAAAATCACCAATTTGCCCTAGGTCATTTCAAAAATACACTTGGAGCTAAGTTAGTAGATGAAAATCTAAATGAAATTTCAGAGTAATTTGGTTGATGAAATGAAAAAAATTGAAAAAAGTGTTGACAAGCATCCTAAAAGTTGATATACTAGTAAAGTAATCGACGCGGGGATGGCGGAATTGGCAGACGCGCAGGACTAAGGATCCTGTGACCGCTTTAGGTCGTGAGGGTTCAAGTCCCTCTCTCCGCATAGGATAAGAGTTAGCTTAGGCTAGCTTTTTTGTTTTTTATTGGGCTTATAATATCTATGGTGGGCGTCCATCGCTTTCAGATAAATTTCTCCTAATTCTCTCTACTTTTTCCGAATAAATAGATAGAGCCATAGAATCTAGTGAACCTAGATTTAAAACTATGGTATAATGAAAGGAGAAGAAATATGACTTTACGTCATCCGGGCATTAGCCCGACCAATGATTTGGTAGCTAAGAAAATTTTCAGCAATCCAGAAATCACTTGTCAATTTATTCGCGATATGCTGGATTTACCAGCCAAAAATGTGACTATTTTGGAGGGAAGTAATATTCACGTCTTACCTTCCCTACCTTACTCAGCTCAGGATTTTTACACTAGTATAGATGTCTTGGCGGAGTTGGACAACGGTACTCAAGTAATTATTGAGATTCAGGTGCATCATCAGAATTTTTTCATTAATCGTTTATGGGCTTATTTGTGCAGTCAGGTCAATCAAAACTTAGAAAAAATTCGTCAGCAAGAAGGAAATACTCATCAGAGTTATAAACATATCGCACCAGTTTATGCTATTGCTATCGTGGATAGCAATTACTTCTCAGATGATTTGGCTTTTCATAGCTTTAGTATGCGCGAGGATACGACAGGTGAAGCCTTAACCATCACAAATAATGGACAAGAAAACCATTTGGTTAAGATAGCGTTCTTGGAATTAAAAAAATACAGAGAAACCAGCAAAGATGAGGTTCGTAAACCGTGGTTGGAGTTTTTCGGGAATAAACCCTTTACCCAGCAACCAGAGCGAGCCATCAGCCAGGCAGACCAACTGCTGGACTACAAGAGCTGGTCTGAGGAGGACAGGAAAATGTTTAGTCAACTACGTATGCGAGAAGAACAGGCATTGTTGGCACAGGACTATGCCTTGGAGCAAGCTGAAGAAAAAGGATTAGAACGTGGTCGAGCAGAAGGTATTGAACAAGGTTTAGAGCGTGGTCGTGCAGAGGGCATTGAACAGGGACTGGAGCGTGGGAAAGTTGAAGGAAGTTTCACTATGTTAGTAAATCTAGTCCGCCAAGGTCTTTTGCCTTCTGAAGTTGCCAGTCAACAGTTGGGTATGACTGTATCTGAGTTTGAAGAACTATTGAAAGAGCATCATAAATAAGAACTAAGAAAATACAGAGAAACCAGCAAAGACGAGATTCGCAAGCCGTGGTTGGAGTTTTTTGGGAACAAGCTTTAATGAATCCGCTGTCTATAAAAAGTAAGGATAGGCAGTCTACCATTTAAAATAAAATAATGACAGATTTTTCCTAAGTAAAAGGTAAAATCTGTTTTTATTTATATTAAATTTCATATTTAACGGTCCGAAAATGCTGTTATGATAACACTTGCATATATATATATATATATAATTCACAAAAAGATCCCAAAATATGCTATATTATAGGGTTTTAAACTTAAGATAACGCTCAGGAAATTGATTGATTTTCTATTTAAAAAGTGTTAGTATATTGATGACACATTATTTTTCAAAGATTTTTAATGTAGTCTATTGAGACAATAGAAAGGATATGCTTATGTTTGGAAAAAGGCATAAGGATAACGGGGAAAAAGTCTTTCGTTATTCGATAAGAAAGTACCATTTTGGGGCTGCTAGTGTTGCAGTGGCGGCTCTGATGTTCTTTGCGAATGGGGTGCAAGCGCAGGCCCCTGCAGTGTCTCCAGTAACAGCTAGTGATGTAGTTGCTGGACCTTCTGGAAATTCAGATGGGGATCCACAGGACTCAGATGAGGAGAGTCCTGAGAAGACGGCAGTAGTTGAACAGCCAGTTGAGCTCAAATCAGCAGGAGAATCTAGCGCTCCAGAAGCTAAAACTGAAGAAGGAAGTCGAGAAGAGTCGGAAGCTGAAGTTAAAAGTCCTCAGCCCGAGACTAAGATAGATGATAAAGAAGAAACTACTCAGGTGGCGAAGGAAAAGGATCAAGAAGTATCAGCGCCAGTAGCTGATACAAGTGCAGCCAAATCGACACAAAGCACCCTAGAAGCTTTGTTAGCAAATTTGACCTTAGACTCCATGAAGGCTCTCCACACTGAAGTCGAAGAAGCTCTCGCAAAGGCTAAGGCAGTCTTAGAGAATCCAAAAGCGACGCAAGCACAGGTTGATGAGCAAGTCAAACTCATGGAAGACCTGACTCGTCGGGTCAAGGAAGCTTTGTCACCTCAAGTTTCAACTCCTCCAGTCTTAGAAAAAGCAGGTCTGACAAACACTACGCTGACTGCTCCAGAGGGGACTGTACTAACTCCAAAGGAAGCTGCTGCAAAAGTCCTAGAGAAGAATCCTGTAGCATCAACTAATGGAGAAGTTAGGACTCCATCAACTAAACTTTCACAGTCAGAAGTTAGTGATAATCAGAATAAAGAAAAATTGAAAACGATTTCAAAAGATTTGTCTGCCTATCTGATACAGGCAAATGAAATCACACGTCCTGAGACTAAGAAACTTTTAGAAGGAGTAGAAGAAATTGTTAAATCAATTGAAGCTAGTGTATCACAACCTCAGTTAACACCAGCTGAAATTGAAGAACTCCTCAAAAAAGGGAAGCAAGCTGAGAAGAAACTTGCCTTAGCACTTACTCGTGAAAAATCAGGAAAACGTGATTTGCGAAATGGAAAACTGATGAGACACGGAACAGATTTGAGGGCTACACCAGCGGCACTGAATACAAAAAGGGCGTATATTGTTCAAAACGGGGATGGTTCAGGGTTGCCTGCTGAGACTTATTTGTATGCAACAAGAAGAAGTACTATTGATAAATTATATACACCAGACAAGGAAGTACCTGTAGAGGAAGCGTTGAAAGAGGCTAAGATAACAGTAAAAAAAGACCCTACTGATGAGAACGGTTATATTTGGACTGTTACTTTCAATACTCATAATCAAGGTCACCAAAATGCTTTGTATTGGTTTACTTTGCCTAAAGGTCACATAATGGATGATGTTCTTGGTGCTACGAGAACAACGAAAGGTTCTAGTTCATATGGAGGTGTCAAGTTAAACTCAGAATGGCGTGGTAAAATAAAAGCACATTTAAGTGCTACTGAAGCGGATTATGGAAATGCTAAGAATCACCATTTTACAGATGGATTTGATAGTGTGACAGATGTAACGGATAACAACTTTATTATCGGAACTCTTCAGAGGAACCAAACTGACCCCGAGGCAACTCAGTCTTCAAGTTCATATTATTATTTAGGTCCTGCTTTTGATAAATATAGACGTCAACCTATTTGGAATACAGCACCTTCTAGTGATGTGAAAAATAAAGCAAAAAGAAATTTAGAGGGATTAAAAGAAAATACTGACCAATTATATTATTTAAAATATGATGGATCGGGTATTGTAACAATTTCTTATAAAACTAAGACTACTAATAAATATGCACCACTTTATTATGCTGCTGGTATGAGGTCATATGAAAACTCTTCTGGAAAACAATACTTCATGGCAAGAGGTTTACAAGAAAAACCGAATGCTCCAGTGATTTCAGATAATAATGTAGGTACTGTTACCGTAAAACCGAATACCGAAAAAGCAGATAAAGTGGAGATTAATTATGTAGGAAGTGATGGAAACGCCCAAAAAGCTACACTTACGCGCAATGCACAAAACGGTACATGGAGTAGTAATAATAATGGAATTGAAGTTTCAGGAACTTCTTTTATTGTAAAACCTAGTGCTGTTAAAGTAGGTACGCAAGTTAAAGCTAAGTCTTGGTTTGGTAACAGTGATCCGAGTGATGAGGCTACAGGTAATATACTTAGACGTACCGACAAACCTACAGTTACCGCAAAAGAAGATGGTTCTGTTATAGTTAGACCGAGTACTAATGCTACTCACTTGACTATTAGCTATACAGATGAAACTAGTAAACAAAATAAAACTATAACTGCAGATAAAACAGGATCTTCATGGGGATTACAAGGAGATTCAGCTATTACAATTGACCGAAATAGCGGAGAGGTAACTATACCAGCTAATAGTGTAGCAGATAGCACTAAAGTAGAAGCACAGGCGAAAGCTCCTGGGGAAGCACTTAGTGAAAAAGCAGAGGATACAGCTAGGGCTCAAGATAGAACAGCTCCAACGATTCAAGTGCGTAAAAATGGAACAAGAACTTGGTTAACAGCTGATAGTAAGGGAAATATAATTATTCCTGTAGCCCCAGAAAGTAGACGTACTTTAGAGTTAGATGTTTTAATTAGTGATAATCAAGGTGGCTCAGGAGTCCCAGATTTTAATTCGCGTCCTGGAGGAACAGTTACAAAAAATATTACAGGAACTTATAAAAATAATTCGGATATTTATAGTTCGTTTGGAAAAGCAAGTGATGCTACTGCAAAATTATCATTCACATTAAATGATGAGAATACGGCGAGTGATGCTAAAACTAATGTAACTGTAACATTGAATGCCAAAGATAATGCTGGAAACTGGACAAATGCTACTAATAAAAAAGAAGTAACAGTAAAAATTGTTTCTGCTAAACCAAACTATCCATCTCGAGTTAAAGTTTTAAATCCAACAAATATAAAAGATGCTGAGAAGGATAGAATTTTAGCTGCTATTAAAGAAGCTAACAAAACAAATGAAGCACACCCAACCTTTACAAAAGGGACTGATGGAATTATTACGACCTATACAGATGGAACGACTTATACAGTGCCATATAGTGATGTTATAACATACGATTATTTAGCTAAAAAGAAAACGATAAATGTAGGTGAAAATCCAAATTGGGGAGATCCTAAACAGTACTTCACTTATGAAGATGGTGGTGCAATTGGGAATGATAAAACATTCTTGTGGGAAAACTCTAGGAATACAACTGCACCTAATAACCCTGATCTGACAGTGGGCACGAATAAGAGAGTAGAAGTATTAGCTCCTAATCCGGAAGGAGGGGCTCTTAAAACTCTGACGGTAACTTATGATGTAGTTGATGGACAACCGCCTAAGGTTAAGATAAATGGGGTAGAGTTAGGAGAGAATGTTGATCAAAATCCTAGGTTTGCAATTTATCGTGGAGCAAAATTTAATCCAACATTTGAAGTGAGTGATAACTCTGGTAAAACAACATATCTTAGAGCATCAGGAATTCCGAGTGGTGTGTGGTTTAACAAGCAAGGTGGAAATGATGTCGAGAAAACAGATCTGACAAATAGTAATAATCAGTACACTTTAACATCTAATAATATAGTAGATAATAACAATACGCTTGGAGAACATACAGCAAGTGTTACTGTAAAAGACGCGTCTAATAATACTAAGACGTATCAATTTAAATATGTAATTCTTGATATTGAAGCGAGAAATACTCCTGAGACAGTTCCTTTGAATACAAAATTAGTAGATCCAGCAGATGAAGGGCATGCGAAAGATTCACATAATTATGTCAAAGTATCAGACGGAAACACACAAAAAACTAATGGTGATGATTACTACACAACTGGTATGAAATTTACATGGAGTAAAGACAATACTCCTATTACAAATAAAACATTATTAAGTACACCAGGTGTCGTTAACTATACAGCAGTAGTTACGTTCCCTAATAATGGTGAAAAATATTCAAAAACTGTTGATGGAAAATCTATAACTATTTATCCTCCTGAAAAAGCTACTGTATCAGTGACTTTCAAAGTCAAACCAACAGCACCAACGGTAAGACCAGAAAATAACGGTGACGTTATAGTAACTCCAGCGAATGAAACAAATGTCAATAAAGTGGAAGTGACATACACTCCAGCGGATAAGAATCGATTAGAAGATAATGGTAATGTGACGAAAACTGCTCAAGATAGAACAACGGTTATCGCTACTAAGGGATCTAATAATCAATGGAGTATCACGAGTGGTGCGAAAGAAGGAATTAGTGTTAATGCAACTACTGGGGAAATTACTTTAAAAGATCAAGTTGTTAAAGATCAAACAAAAATTCAAGCAAAAGTAATTGCCCAAGAAGTTTCAAGTGATGAAAATGACACTAATAATTCTAAAGATGGTGATCGCAAAATTCCAACAATTGATATAAACAATACGCTTGTAGAAGTTGGAAAAGAGTTCAGTCTTCCTCTTGGTTTATCAGATGGAGCAGGAGTAGGTGTAGACTATACAAATATTAAAGTTTCGTCACCAAATGGGGAAACAGGTCTAACTTACGATGCAACAACAAAATCAATAAAAGGAACAATAAACGCAGCTACTAAAAAAGAAATTACAGTAAGAGTCCTAGATAAAAATGGAAATAAAGCTGAGAAAACAATCTCTATAGCTGCTGTGAAAGCTAAACCTATCTATGCGATTAAAGACGGAACAATCAAAAATGTAGATACTCCAAGTAACTTTGTGGAAATGCCTGCTGGATTAACTGCCTCTTGGAAAGACGATTCTAGACCTACAACAGCGGAAGCGGGGAATACGACTAAAACTGTAACGGTTAGTGCAAACGGCTATGCAGCGATAAATGTGGATATTCCAGTAACGATATATCCAAAAGTAACTTATCGTAAGGTAGGCGGCAATGAAGTGACAGAATACCATGAGATTGTTGGTCAACCATTGACGTCTGCTGTAACGGGAACTGGTGGAAGAACAACAACTGTTAAACCGGATTTTTATGTAGAATTTGAAGGTGGAAAGAAACCAGATGGTACAACTATTACATTTAAAGATGGAAATCCAGCTAGCCCAAGCACAACAGCGGGCGAAACGACTAAAACGATCGTTGTAACTTATCCAAATGAAGCAGGGACTATTGAAAAAAATGTAACGTTCAAGACTTATGGAAATGAAGCGAAGTATGAGGATGGAAAAGATTCTGTAGAAACAATAGTTGGTAGTGCATTTGCGAAAACAAGTGCTAGTGATTATGTTAAATTAAGCGATCCTAAATTACCTAATCCACCTAGAACTGCGATAGCTTGGGGGGATGGATATAGTGGTTCTGCAAATCCAGTTTCTAAAGTTCAAACTACAATAGGAATGCGTGAAGAAAATGTTAATGTTTATTACACGTCGGCAATTGCTGGATTACGCGGTGATAGTAGTTTTAGATACACGCATCAAGACATTAAAGTTACTCTAGCCGTTAAACCACAAGCACCAACACTAACTGCAAATCAATTCCAAGGTAAGGCAGGCACTAAACCTGTGATTACTGTAAACAATTTACCAACAGCTGCACAGTTGACAAAAGGATCAACTGTAACAGTACAATTAAAAGATGCTACTGACACTGTAGTTGCAGAAAAAACAGTAACAGAAGGAACAGGAAGTACAACATTTACTGAAGCTGACTACAACAAACCTGTGACTCTAGGTCAACAATTGACAGCTAATGTGGTTGTTTCAGGAAATTATCAAAAAACAGTGAAAACTGATACTGGAACAAGACAAGATTCAACTGCTTATTCTTTAGTTTCTGATAACAGCAACAGTGAACAAGTCACTCCTCAAAAACCAACTTTTGATCCAGCAACAGTGACTTCAACTAGTCGTACACTAAGCGGTACATTGGGTGGATTTAATGACCCTAATAGAGTGGTCAAAGTTCATTTGAATGATGAAAAAAATACCGTTCTATCTAGTGAAAATAACGGCGGAGTAACCATAAATAATGATGGAACTTGGACAGCTACGCTTCCTAAAAATGTAAAACTTCGTCAATCAGTCGCTAAAAATGGTGAAACTACAATGCCACCAGCGATTACAGTGGAGAATACAGTCACAGGTGGAACAGTTTCAACTAGAAGTGATAATAAAGCAGTTGAAATGGGAGATTACTCAGTAGCGTCAACAGTTGCAGGTAGTAAGCATATTGATATTACAGTTCCACATGATGCTAAACGAGTTGAATTGCGATTCCATAATAATCAAGAAACAGGAGATAAGCCAAACAGTATTGTACTTGTCCGTGGAACAGATGGATGGCATACAGAAGCAACTCGTGCTGATAATACAACGGTGACAGATGCTAATGGATATGTCGGAACAATTACATCTACTCCAAGCACTACTAATCCAGCAGAAAGTATTATTACTATTCCTCTTAATGAAGAAAGTAACGGTAAGAAACTTCACATTAGAGAAGAAGCTGCTAACGGAGATAATACAGCAACCTACAGCAAAGGACTAGGTTTGCGTGTAGAATATCAACCAGAAGCAGGACAAGATCCAACGGCTGTTGGAAACTGGAAAGTAGTTAATGTTACGAATACAGCGCCTACTATCAAAGTAAAAGGTGACACAGGAAAAGATGCAACTCATAGAAAAGTCTATGATTCTGGAACAAGGTTGACAGCCGACTTGTTAAAAGAATTAGTGACAGTAACAGATGCAGAAGATAGTGTGACACCAGATGGAAACAAACCATTTGGAACAGGAAATGTTAAGATTATTTCGCAAATTCCTGCAGCAAATGGTACTGGTACAACACCAGCTGGATTATATGAAGTTACTTTAGCGGCAGTAGATAGTCAAGGTAAAGAAGGAAGTCAAGTTAAAGTATATGTAGCTGTTAAAGAAGCAACTCCAAGCGCCCCAGCAGTAGGACAATGGCAAAATGGAAATGTAAAAGTAACACCAAATTCTACAAATTCAGGGGATAAAATTACAATTCCTCTAAAATCAGGAAGTGTTGTAGTAACAAAAGATGCTCAAAATGGATGGCAAGTAACAGGACAACCTAATGGAGTAAGCGTTCATGATGGAAGTATCGAAATTCCACGTAACTTGGTAAATACTACAGTAACAGCAACTGCAAGCAAAGGCGAAGGCGATATTAAAGCAGTATCTGATGAAGGAACACATACTTTAACAGCACATGAAGTTACAAAAGCAGACATTATTAAGAAACCAACGGATCACCTTACTGGAACAGATTTATATTCAGCAACAGGAGTCACAGGAGTTATTGAAAACGGCGTAACAAAAACATATCAAAAAGCAGGTATAAAATCTGTTACATCTGATGGACAATTACCAGAACTAGAAGCTGATAAGGAAAAACAAGTACCAGTAGTAATTACCTATAACGATGGTTCTCAAGAAAAAACTAATGTCACACTAAAAGTTGCGCCAGCTGCACCTAAGGTTACGGTCAACAAGCAAGATGGCACAACAGGAGACGTGACACTAACAATTAAACGACATGACGATACTAATTACCCAGATGGTTCTGTAGTGACTGTCCCAGGAATAGAAGAAACATTCAAAGTCAAAGATGGTATAATCACAATTAAGAACGACCAACTGAAAGATACGGTACAAACAGGTAAAGTTATCGTAAAAGAAGGAACCAAACTTCCGGCGGAAACGAGTGATGATAAGCAGTT